>CAZVKW010000052.1:0-20862 GCA_964627945.1 uncultured Lentimicrobiaceae bacterium | reverse complement strand
TTTTGCAACTCATTAATACCATCATTATCAGGACAATTGAAAGGATTTGTTTCATACGGAATATTTACATTCTTAACCACTATTCACGAGTTAAAATTAATAAGTTTTAAAGTACAAGCCATTATGGAGTTCAGACTCCTTCAATTGTGACATAAACGAAATGAAAATATAAATCTGATATTACCTAAGATGAAAATAATAAATGCTAAAATCATTTTTTTCTTCACAAAAAATTAACTTGAAAAATAATTGGTAGATATTATATTTCGTATTTTTGCGAAATACTAAATGAATACCCATGAAAACACCCTATTCCGACGATCAGATAAGTCTGGCCCGCATTGCCAAAGCGATGGGGCATCCGGCCAGAATCAAAATCCTTGAGATTCTGTCGAACCAGGGTTGCTGTTACAGCGGCAATATCGCCGATGAATTTCCAATCGCCTTATCTACTTTATCTCAACATCTGAAAGAACTCAAAGCTGCCGGACTGATTCAGGGAGAAATAAATCCTCCTTTCATAAAATACTGCATCAACAAAAAAAATTGGGTCAGAGCGAAATTCCTTTTTGACGTTTTCCTCGCCGAAAAGAACGAAATACCGGAAAGCTGCGATGGGAAATAAGGCTTTTTCAGAACTTGTAAAAGGCAAAACCGGGTTTTTGCCTTTGTTACTATTGCCACTGTGGTTGCTAATCTATTTCAATCTGGAATGGATTACCAACAAACTGGTTTTTGATGCAATGGGGATGCCTCCGGAGACCCATCTCACCAAAACCGTCTGGTTCTTCGTTTTCGAAGTCCCGAAAGTGATGTTGTTACTCAGCCTGATTATTTTTGTGGTTGGGATAATCCGAAGCTGGTTTTCGCCTGAAAGAACGCGTAAAGCACTGGAAGGCAAATCATTATTCACCGGTAACGTGATGGCTGCCTCGCTGGGAATTGTTACTCCGTTCTGCTCCTGTTCAGCAATTCCGCTTTTTCTTGGTTTTATTGAATCGGGCATACCACTGGGAGTTACTTTTTCTTTCCTGATCGCAGCTCCCATGATAAACGAAGTCGCCGTTGTGCTGCTTTTTGGTTTATTCGGATGGAAAACTGCACTGATTTATGTTGCAACAGGGCTCTTCATCGCCATCACAGCAGGTTGGATAATCGGAAAACTCAGGCTCGAAAAATGGGTAGAACCATGGGTATATCAGGTTAAATCAGGAAGTCATCCTGAAGATGAGAAGCTATCATTTGATGCCAGAATCAGAATGGGTTTTAATTCGGTTAAAGAGATTATTGGAAAAGTATGGTTGTATGTTATGATCGGAATCGCAGTAGGCGCAGGCGTTCATGGTTATGTACCTCAGGATTTTATGGCTTCATTTATGGGAAAATCTGTCTGGTATTCCGTCCCGCTTTCGGTGCTTATCGGTATCCCTCTTTATTCGAATGCCGCCGGAATCATCCCGATTGTTTCAGCCCTGATCGAAAAAGGAGCCGCTCTTGGCACATCGCTGGCCTTTATGATGTCGGTGATCGGACTGTCGCTTCCTGAAATGATTATTCTTCGAAAAGTCCTCCGGATCCCCCTTATCCTAACATTCATTGGTGTGGTTGGAACAGGAATCATTCTCGTTGGCTTCTTGTTCAACTATATATTTTAATGTGTTCATTTAATGATATTTATATAATTTCTTCTACTTAAAACGAAAATATTATGGAAATCAAAATTCTTGGTACGGGCTGCGCAAACTGCAAAAATCTCGAGAAATCGACCCGTCAGGCTGTGGATGAACTTCATCTGGATGCATTTGTCGCAAAAGAAGAAGACATCGTTAAAATCATGGGCTATGGTGTTATGCGCACACCTGCTCTGGTTCTGAACGAAAAGGTTCTGTTTTACGGAAGAGTTCCCTCGGTGAGTGAGCTCAAAGAAATTCTGCAGAAAAATAAATAAACCAAATATTTGTCAGCCATGAAAAAGATTTTAGTATTGACGATCATGTTTCTATTTACGTCAGTGATTTATTGTCAGACAGTTACAAAATTAAAGATTGTGTATTTCCATTCGGAACATCGTTGTCCGACATGTATTTCAATCGAAGAAAACACAAAGAAAACTCTGGATACCTATTTCGCAAAACAGCTTGAAGACGGAACCATCACATTTCAGATTTTCAATGTTGATGATGAAAAAAACGAAAAACTGATCGAAAAATATGAAGCAGACGGTTCTTCCTTATATCTCACACAGATAAATGGTGAAAAGGAAAGCACGACGAATTTCACCAATTTCGCTTTCAGCTATTCAAGGTATCAATCAGAAAAATTTATCGAAGGCTTAAAGACGGAGATTGAGAAAAATTTGAAAATTTGAAAATATGTCAATTTGAAAATTATAAATGACTCGTAGAATGTAGAAAAAGTTTAATACTCGAAATTATGAGAAACGATAAAGAAAATGTGATTGTGACCAAATCACTTCAATTTGCAGTTGACATAGTTAAATTCTCGGAGCAACTTGAATTTGAAAAGAAATTCGTTGTTGCAAGACAGTTACTTAAATCAGGAACCTCCATCGGTGCTAATGTGCGTGAGGCTCAGAATGCTGAAAGTAAAGCCGATTTCGTACATAAAATCAAGATAGCGACGAAAGAAGCAGACGAAACAGACTATTGGTTGCTTTTGTGCAAACTATCAGAATCATATCCTTATGACGAATCATTACATCAAAACTTACTCGAATTGATCAAAATTCTATCTAAAATTATAAGTAGTTCAAAACTAGGGTCCTAAACTATAAGAAAGAATATTTCAATTTTCAAATTTTCAAATTAGCTCATTTTCAAAATAACTGAATGAACTTCCTCCAAAACCTTATCGATCAAAGCGATATCCCGCTGATAACGGCATTCCTACTGGGAATAACGACAGCGATCAGTCCATGCCCTTTGGCTACAAATATCACCGCACTTGCATTTATAAGCAAGGATGTTGAAAATAGAAGAAAAGTGTTTCTAAATGGTATTTATTATACACTTGGCCGGGCAATCACTTATACAATCATCGGTCTGATCATTTACTTTGGAGCCAGTAAGTTCCATATCAGTCGCGCGATTCAATCCAACGGCGAAAAATGGATCGGTCCGGTTTTGGTCGTTATCGGGATTTTCATGCTCGGTATCATCAAAATTCCAGGAACATCAGGAGGTTTACTGCAAAAAATGGCTGACAAAGTAAAGCTCAGCAATGGCTGGGGAGCGCTGCTTCTTGGAATCATTTTCGCTCTTGCATTTTGTCCTTACAGTGGTGTTTTATACTTTGGAATGCTCATTCCGATGGTACTTTCACAATCAAACGGCCTTTTATTGTTACCCGATTTTGCCATTGCCACAGGTCTGCCCGTCATTTTGCTCTCCTATTTGCTGGCTTATTCGGTGGGAGGCATCGGGAGAGTGTACAATCAGATCAAAGCAATAGAAATCTGGTTCAGAAAAGTAGTCGCTATTTTGTTCATTTTAACAGGTTTATATTTTATCTGGATTTTCTTTTTCTAAACATAAATATTAATAATTCGCTGTAAAACAAGAATTAATGAAAATACTCATTCTTTGTACAGGAAACAGTTGCCGCAGTCAGATGGCACATGGTTTCCTTCAATCCTTTGATCCGAGTATCAAAGTTTGCTCAGCCGGAACAGAAGCTTCCGGAAAACTCAATCCAAAAGCCGTTGCCGTTATGCAGGAAATCGGTATCGATATCAGTCAGCATACATCCGATTCTGTCGATTTGTATCTTGGCGAAGAATGGGATTATGTGATCACCGTATGTGGTGGTGCCAATGAAAATTGTCCGGCCTTCCTCGGAAAAGTGAAACATCGCCTGCACATTGGATTCGATGATCCTTCCCATGCCGTTGGTTCTGAAGAATTTATCCACAGTGAATTCATCCGGGTACGTGATGAGATCAGAGATGGATTTCGTAAATTTTATGATTCGATAATTTGATAATTCGGCAATTTGACAATTTGACAATTAGAGAACTCCTGCTCCAATGATTTAACAATTTTAAAAACAATTTTTAGTTAAATACTTAATATTCAACATCATGAATAACGAATTCAAAGAAAATGCGATAATCAATCTGACTTTTGAGTTTGCATTAAAAATTATTGATTTCTGTGATGGACTTGATGGAATACGGAAGTACAAATTATCTGATCAACTTTTTAAATCCGGTACTTCAATTGGCGCTAATGCAAGAGAAGCACAAAATGCTGAAAGTAAAGCAGATTTTATTCATAAATTTAAAATCTCTGCTAAAGAGGTTGAAGAGACAGAATATTGGTTACTACTTTGTAAACATTCAAAAAATCTGCCTGATTCAACTCATTTACTAGCAGATTTAGAACCAATAAAAAAAATTATTACGAAGGTCATAAGTACATCGAAACAATCAAAATAATTCGGCAATTTGACCATGAAATGATTCGACAATTAACTTCATAAGTCATTTTTTCTTAATTATCTCATTGTCAAATTGTCAAATTGTCAAATTAATTAATTGTCACATAACATAAATTTAAAATATGAACAACGAAGAACTCAAAAACATCGTCAAAGAAAAATATGGCGAAATTGTGATGCAAAGTAAATCCATGAATGAATCATCTTGCTGTGGATCAACATCTTGCTGCAGCGATGTGGATTATACCATTTTCAGTGAAAGTTATACCACGCTCAAAGGCTACAATCCGGATGCCGATCTTGGATTAGGTTGCGGATTACCCACAGAGTTTGCACAGATAAAAGAAGGTGACACCGTGATCGATCTGGGTTCGGGAGCTGGAAATGATTGCTTTGTAGCCCGCGCACTTGTCGGAGAAAAAGGAAAAGTGATTGGCATCGATTTCACACCTGCTATGATCGATAAAGCCCGTGAAAACGCCGAAAAGCATGGCTTTAATAATGTTGAATTCCGCTATGGCGATATCGAGAAAATTCCGGTAACGGCGAACAAAGCCGATGTTGTCATCAGTAATTGTGTGCTTAATCTTGTTCCGGATAAACAGAAAGCTTTTAGCGAAATTTTCAGGGTACTTAAACCGGGCGGCCATCTTTCGGTTTCAGATGTTGTATTGAAAGGCGAACTTCCCGAAAAACTGAAACAGGCAGCGGAAATGTATGCCGGATGTGTCTCTGGTGCAATCCAGATGCCCGATTATCTGCAGATGATTACTGACAACGGTTTATCAAATATTCAGATTCAGAAAGAAAAACAGATTAAAATTCCGGATGAAATACTATTGAATTACATTGATGATCAGGAACTTGCAATTTTTAAAGAATCCGGTGCCGGAATATTCAGCATCACGGTTTATGCCGAAAAAGCAGTCTCAGATTGTGGCAGCAGTTGCAACTGTTAGCATTCTTTACATTTTCAAACTTTCAAATTCTCAAACTAATCACTATGCCTTCAAAAACCCGACTTAAATTTCTGGACAGGTACTTAACCCTGTGGATCTTCCTGGCGATGTTTATAGGTGTCTTTTCAGGATACTTTTTTCCTTCGATCGCCGATTTCTGGGAATCATTGAAATCATCCCCTGAAAGCACAACCAATATCCCGATTGCCATCGGCCTCATCCTGATGATGTATCCTCCACTTGCCAAAGTAAAATACGAGGAACTTGGCGATGTTTTCCGCAATTGGAAAGTCCTATTGCTTTCTCTGGTTCAAAACTGGATCCTTGGACCGGCACTGATGTTTTTCCTGGCGATTCTATTGTTCAAATTCTTTCCGGGTGAAAACAATGCGAATCTGCCATATGTGTACGGGATTATCATGATCGGCCTTGCCCGTTGCATTGCCATGGTGATTGTCTGGAACGATCTTGCCAAAGGTGACACACAATATGCTGCTGGTTTAGTGGCATTTAACAGTATTTTTCAGGTCCTTTTCTTTTCGGTGTATGCCTATTTCTTTATTGCGGTTCTTCCAGCCTGGTTTGGAATCCCGACAAGTGATGCTGTCGAAAAAATCACGATCGGCCAGATTGCTGAAAGTGTTTTCATCTATCTAGGAATTCCGTTTATTGCCGGATTTCTGACCCGTTTCATCCTGATCAGGGTGAAAAGCAAAGAATGGTATCATACAAAATTTATCCCGAAAATCAGTCCGATAACGCTCATCGCGCTGCTCTTTACGATTGTTGTAATGTTCTCACTCAAAGGAGAATACATCGTTAAAATACCACTCGATGTAATCCTGATCGCTGTTCCTCTTTTAATCTATTTCGTCATTATGTTTGTTCTTTCGTTCTTTATGAGCAAAAAGGTCGGTGCAAACTACGAACAATCAGTAACGCTTTCGTTTACGGCAGCAAGCAATAATTTCGAATTGGCCATTGCAGTAGCAATTGCGATTTTCGGAATGAATTCAGGGGAAGCATTTGCTGCTGTAATTGGCCCATTGGTGGAGGTTCCGGTGATGATTGGTCTGGTGAATGTGGCTTTTTATTTCAAACGGAAGTATTTCGCTTAGCATAAGCTCAATAATTAAAACCTTCAGACTATGGAAGGAAAAATTATTCATCTGGGTTCAAAGGAAGCATATGAGCTATTCGTCCATGCTGAAGCTGTTTTATTGGATATCAGAAATGAATCATTACAAAACTTCAAACAGATTGATGTTCCTGTTTTTGTGCTTATACCGTTTGAAAAACTAGCAGAGCATGCTGCCTCATTGCCGTTCGATAAATTTTTCATATGCGCTGACTCAAGTGGAATTCACAGCAAAGAAGCCGCCATGATTTTATTGCGTGCAGGATTTGAACAGGCAGGAAATCTCGCCGGTGGATTGGTTGACTGGGAAAGATCCGGACTTCCAATACGAACGAATATAAAAGAGAGATTATCAGGTTCCTGTATGTGTCAGTTACGCAAACGAAACCAATAATTCAATTCAGAACTTAATATTCATTGAATTCGATGCAAAATTGATATTTAGAGAATTTTTAAAGTCAAAATATTACTGATTACTGTTTAATTGCCTGAAAGCCCGTAAATCGGGCTTTTTGCATTTTTTGCTGAAACATTACATTCAGAATATTTCAAAATTATTCTATCAACAAACAAATTGACCAAGAAACAGAAATTATAATAATACCGATGTTGTATCCGTAATAGTCCAAAAAATTGTCAATAACAACTGCCCGATCAGCATTATACCAGATTCAATGGATTATTTTACAATTTTATCGGATATAATTATCAAGTTTATTCATTTGTATTTTAGAGAATTAAATGGTATTTTTGAAACAGATAATTTCAGGGAACATAATTATGGAATTAATTATCAGTTTTCTTCCTGTAATAATATTTTTAGTCTGTCTGTTCCTGCTCGACAGTTTCAAACTTGCGCGAAAAAACATTTTGTTGTTAAGCCTCTTTTGGGGTGTCTTGAGTGCACTCATTTCCTATTATGTAAACACCTGGCTAAACAATAAATTTTCATTGGATTTTGTAATTTTCAGCCGATATGTTGCACCAATTGTTGAAGAAACCACAAAAGCATCATTCATTATTTATTTAATCAGCAATAAAAGGATTGGATTTGCTGTGGATGCAGCCGTTTACGGATTTTCTGTTGGAACAGGATTCGCCCTGGCAGAAAACCTTTTCTATTTTATCGAATTATCAAATAATCAAGGACTTGTAGTATGGATTGTCAGAGGTTTTGGAACAGCCATGATGCATGGTGGTTGCACTGCCTTGTTTTCTATTATTCTGATGGCCGGAATTCAGCGCGAAAAACATCTGCTTATATCTATTTTGCCGGGAATCGCGGCCAGTATATTGCTTCACAGCGCATTCAATCATTTTTTTGTGAATCCATATTTACAAACCGGACTCATTTTCATCATCCTTCCCTTGATTTTTATAGCTGTCTTTGAAAAGAGCAACACCCTTTTACAAGGCTGGCTCGAAATTGAATTCAGCCAGGAAGTGGAACTGCTACGAAACATCAAACAAGGGAAATTTTCCGATACAAAGGCAGGGAATTATCTTATTTCACTCAAAAAACACTTTAGCCCGGAAATGATTGTGGATCTATATTGCTATATCAGCCTGTATATGGAACTTTCTGTCAAGGCAAAAAGAAATATGATGCTGAAAGAAAATGATTTTCCAATACCGGAAGAGGCCGATGTAACAGAAAAATTAAATGAACTTCAGGAACTGCGAAAACAAATCGGCAAAATGGGAGAACTGGCCCTTCAGCCTATCATCAGGATGAAATACCGCGATCTGTGGAAACTAAATCAATTGAGAAATTAAATAAAAAACCAACTTTACGACAAACAGGATGTAATTCGTGAAAGACATTGAAAACATAGAGAATAATTTAAGTACGGAAAAATCACAGGAACAACTGATTGACCGCGAAGACAATGATTTAATTCAGCTTGTATTGAATGGATCAGTAAATGCATACGGATTGTTGATAGAAAAATACCAAAAAGCTGTTTACAATCTTTTTTTGCGGATGTTGCACGATCAGGAAGAGGCCAGAGAATTGACACAGTTGGCATTTATCAAGGCTTATGAAGCTTTGTCAGGGTTTCGCTCAGGTTGCAGGTTTTTCAGTTGGTTATACAGAATCGCTATCAATCTGGCTCTAAATGAATTAAAGAAAAAAAAGAATTTCATCAGTCTCGAAAAAATTTATAATCTGGCAGATGAAGAAACAGAAGAAAATACCGATCAGGAACTGCTTCTCAAAAAAGCGATCGATAAACTTAAGGATAAATACAGACTTGTTGTCATACTGAAATACTATCAACTACTCTCATACAAAGAAATAGCAGATACACTGGAAATATCAGAGAAAAAAGTCAGGTCACGTTTGTTTGATGCACGTCTTCAACTCAAACAAAACCTACAGCAGACAGAATATTTCAGATCATACGCAAACTAACAAATAAGGAGCCATGTGGTTCAAAAACAGAGAATTAAAAAGACTTTTTAAAGCCAAAATCGACGGGCTGATTACCGGGGATGAAGAGAAAAGACTGAACCGGTTACTGGAAGGAAATGATGCCAAACGTGAAGAGCTGATCAGTCTGTTGAAACTTGAGAATGATTTGAATTTGAATCCGGTTACGGACGAATCCATCGATATAAAAAATCAGGTTATGAGCAGGATAACTTCAAAAAAACAACCTGTAAACAATGAAATCTCATATATAAATTTATTCAATGATTTTATAAATCCGGTATCGGTTCGTTTTGCAATTGTCCTGCTGGCAGGCATCGTAATTGGAACTACGGTCACACTAACTTTTTTCACTGAACAGAGTAAAACCGGAACTGAGATGCTTACCGGAAGTCTTTCAGCCTCCAACAAACAGGGAATTTCCTTTGCAAACGAGAACAGTTCCATAAAACTGATTCCATATCAGATTGGAAACCTCTATTATCTTAATTTTATGGTCGACAGTCGAAACGAGCTTCAGTTTGAAGTAAGTTTTCAGGAAGCAGAATTTGCCATGAAACAGTCTGACTATATTTCATCAGAAGGCAACCGTTCAACCAGTTTTGATCTCGGTAAGATCGGGTTCTCAGCTTTACACAAAACTACCTTCCAGATCATTCTGGAAAAGTTGCATGATCAGCCGGCAACGATCACCATTACCACATCGCAAAACCAGGCTATGTTTCTCAACAAAGAAATTACTTTGGATTAAAACCAACTTTTGATCCGAAAAAAGATATTTATCAATATGGAATTGAAATAAACAAAATAAATAATCCTCAATCTCAAAAAAATGAAAAAAGTATCCCTAACACAAACTGTACTTGTTGCAATTGTATCGCTTGCAATAGGTTTCCTGATTGGCTTTGTTGCCAAAAATGACACTCCTAAGACAGATAATCTGGCAGGGTCCATTGGAAAAGTTGATCGATACAGAAATGTGAAAGTAACCGAGGAAGATCTTATGCTGCGCAATGAGCTGGTAACGGATACACTCAAACGTATGCAGTATGAGAAATATCTCACATACTACTATTATCAGTCCCTGCAGACGGCTTCTGATTTGAAGTTGGTAACAGAAAAAACTGGTTCTGTATCTGATTTTGCAGTTGTAAATGAGCCATATATAAAATCTTTGACTGCTTATGCGGATTATCTGGAGAAAGCAAGACTTGATATTTTCTCAAGTATTCTTCTGATCAAAACAATGACAGTAAATGAGAACATCCCTGTTATTCAGAATCTGAATCAGGCACAAAACGCCATTTCACGTATACGCACTCAGGAAACACTCCTTTCCGGTTATATGGAATCAATTGCAGAATTTCTTGATACAAATCCTAACAAAAAGTATGAAGCACTTGAAGACGCACATGATATTCTGGTTAACAACCTCGTGACATCGGCTGTTATGACACAAAATAAGCCTGCCCTTAAATATCTGGATCACAGAAAGATGATGAACGATAAGGAAGGGATGAAGCAACTGGCAGCAAACAACAATGCTAAAGTATCACTGAATGATCAGGTAATGAATGATTTACATCAACTGAACTCAGTCTTACTTGTAGGTGATCAACAAAAACTTAATGCCATTAATTCTGATAACCAGCTATCTGCCGTTTTATTAAACAGTCAGGGTGAACTTCAGGTTGTTGTTTTATTGGATACACAGCTCAGCAGCTTTCAGAATGATGTTGAACAATTGAGAGATGTATTATGTGACGCATCTTTAAATATGGTAATCAATAGTGAGGAATCACTTAGGGTTACTGATGTTCAATCACTTAATTCCATGATTCTCAACTCACATTTATTGTCGCAAAGTGATCTTGGTTCAGAACTTTTGCTTGGACTTTATAACTAAATTTCGAATACAATATGTAAGCATTTGTTTATCTGATATTTATAGAAATTAAAATCATTTTCAAGCTGATGGGATCTACAAAAAACCTCAGATTATGGTTGCTGCTCTTTTTTACAGGAGCGGCAACTATGCTTTTTGGGCAAAGGATTAACCGTTTATCAACGGGTGATATGGAGTTGATTTATTTTGGAAAAAGATATTCATACATCATGCCACATGTGGCCCGGACATATCACAATGCCTACAATTTTCATAATAAACAATGGGGTTATCCGTATCAGAAAACATATGTTTTGCTTACCGATTTTGAGGATGATGGTCATGGTGGGGCATCTGTTACACCTGAAAATATGATCGTATTGGGCATTGCACCATTTAACTTTGCCTTTAGTATCATTCCATCAACTGAAAGATTTCAATGGTTATTCAGCCATGAACTTACACATATTACACTTGCTGATAAAGCCAATAAAACAGATATGTTCTGGCGAAAAGCTTTTTTTGGGAAAGTGAAACGCGACGAAAAGATGCCTGTAAGCGCGTTCTGGAGTTATCTTACAACTCCACGCTGGTATGCCCCAAGATGGTTTCATGAAGGCATCGCAACCTACGTCGAAACATGGACATCGGGAGGTATCGGCAGAGCATTGGGTCAATACGATGAAATGTACTTCAGAAGTCTGGTGAATGAAAACTATCCCATTTACTCAGTAATTGGCCTTGAAACAGAAGGTTCTACAATTGATTTTCAGGTCGGGGCGAATTCCTATCTCTATGGCACCCGATTTGTAACCTACCTTTCACAAGCTTATGGTGAGGATAAAATCATTGATTTATATAAACGAACCGACGACAGCAGACCTGGTTATGCCGCGCAATTTAAGAAAGTTTATAATAAGCCTGTTCAGAAAGCCTGGAACGAATGGATCACCTTTGAAAAGGATTTCCAAACCAAAAATCTGACTGCCATAAAACAATTCCCTTTGACTGATTTTCGCCCACTCAGAAATGAACCTTTGGGTAGTTTTTCAAATATTGGGTATGATGCTAAAGAACGTAAAATTTATGCAGCGATCAACCATCCGGGAGTGATATCTCAAATCGTAGAGCTCGATCTGGCAACAGGAAATGTGAAAAAGATCGCAGTTCTCGATTCTCCGATGCTCTACTCAGCTACCTTTCTCACGTATGACCCTGTGAATAAACAGATTTTTATTACTGAACACAACACCAAATACCGAAGTCTGGTAAAAGTGGATGTCGCAACAGGTAAAAAGAACACTCTAATCGAACTTTCCAGAACAAGCAATCTCACATTCAATCCTGCTGATCAGTCGATATGGGGTGTTAAACATGATAATGGTTTTGCCATTCTTGTAAAAATTCCCAAGCCATATACCGAAATTATACCAATGTATTCCTGTGACTTTGGCAAGTCGCTTCTCGATCTGTCAGTTTCACATGATGGCACAAAAATCACCGGAACTTTAACAGGTGTAAGCGGCGAACAATCGCTTATCCTGTTCACAATCAATGATCTGGAGAACGGAAAAACAAATTATGAAACCATCCTCAAGCTGAAAGATAATACCCTTACCCAATTCCGCTTCTCAAACGATGATCGCTACCTGATTGGATCCTCCTATTACACAGGTGTTTCCAATATCTGGCGTATATCACTCGCTGATAAGTCATTCGAACTCCTTTCAAACGACGAATCAGGACTATTTATGCCACAACAGATCAGTGAAGATTCGCTTTTCGTACTTAAATTCATGCGAAACGGGATGATGCCGGGCATCATTCCCATTCGTGTGATCAATGATGCAAATTCCATCGAATATCTTGGTAATCTGGCAATTGAAAGAAATCCTCAGTTGACTGACTATTCACTACAGCCTGCTTCAAAGATAAATCTTGATTCCCTGAATCCGCAGGAAGCCTTCTATGTACCTATAAAAAATATGTCGCTTTCAAACGCTTATCCTGATATAGCAGGTTATAAAGAAACTCTGGCACTGGGTTATCGTTTGAACTGGGTCGACAGGATAGGTTTATCAAGTTTGAGTATATTTCTGGCCGGTTCTCCATGGAGTACGAATCCCGACAAACAAAAATTTCATGCGGATATGCAATGGGATTACTGGACATGGAGTCTAAGGGCAACATACAATAAAACAGACTTTTACGACCTCTTCGGACCAACAAAAAGAAGTCGTGCGGGCTATTCGGTTGGGATTAGTCAGAAAAAAACATTTACGCTAAAAAGTCCTTTCAAATGGCATTACGAATTTGGTCTGACTCATTTTGGTGATTTGGAAGTATTGCCTCAGTTCCAGAATATTGCAACCCCAATGAAAAATTTCCAGACTGCATGGGGAGAAATCGGCACATCGAAACTACGCCGCACGCTGGGAGCCGTGGAAGACGAAAAAGGATATAACTGGAGCCTTTCTGCTGCTGCTTATGTTGCCAGCGGACGATTGTATCCCTCACTTATCTCTGAACAATCTTTTGGATGGCTGATACCTGGCATTCGCAATACCAGTTTCTGGATAAGAAACAGCATCGGACAATCATTCGGTGATCGCAATTCTTCATTCTCAACATTCTATTTTGGTGGATTCAGAAATAATTATGTCGATTGGCAACCTGCTGATCAGTACAGGAAGATTCTGGCATTTCCGGGAGTTGAAATTGATGCGCTGAGTGCCCACAACTTCATCAAAACGATGGGTGAATTGAACCTGAAACCCATCAGACTGCGGAATGTAGGAACAACATGGCTGTATCCTACTTTTATTAAAACCGCAGTTTTCGGCACACATATTCTGTTGAATCCTGATTATGACAGTAGCAGGCGAAATGTGATGAATGCCGGGCTTCAGGTCGATCTGGAACTAGTATTGTTTTCCTATCTGAAAACAACCTGGTCAGCCGGATATGCACGAAAATTTGAAAATGCTTTCGGTCCTGAGGAACAATGGATGTTTTCGGTTAAATTACTTGGCAATTAAGGATTTACAGAAATTGCTCTAAATACGATTTTGGAGTATTAGCATAAAAAATGGAGGTTTAACCCTCCATTTTTATTTCAATTGGTCGAATCCAAACAAAAGAATATTCGTCTCTATGCCTTCAAAGACAAACTTTTAACAGTTACTTTTTCAAGCATCTTCATATTCACTTCAACGCCAATTCCGGGTTTGGTAGGTACATCCATGGTTCCGTCAGAATTTACTACAAACTCAGGTTCAACGATATCTTCCTTATAGTAACGCTTGCTTGCCGAAATATCGCCCGGCAGGGTAAAGTTAGGCAATGAAGCAAGTGCCACATTTCCGGCACGGCCAATGCCCGATTCCAGCATGCCTCCATGCCATACAGGGATATTCATGGTTTCACAATAATCATGAATGAGTTTCGATTCGGTGAAACCACCTACACGTCCGGGTTTGATGTTGATGATTTTACAGCTATTTAATTCAATGGCTGCCCGGGTGTCGTCTAATGAATGGATGCTTTCGTCAAGACAGATTGGAGTTTTCAGTTCACGTTGTAACTTCGAATGGTCATAAATATCCTCATAACCAAGTGGTTGCTCAATCAGCAACAGATTGTAGTCGTCCATTTTTTTGAACAAATCAATATCAGCAAGCGTGTAGGCCGAATTGGCATCAACCTGAAATAAAATATCAGGAAACTGCTTACGTACCGCCTTTACAAATGCAAGGTCATGACCGGGAGAGATTTTAATTTTGATGCGTTGATACCCTTCCTGCAGGTATCCTTCTATTTTATTGAGCAGCACGCTTTCTGATGATTGAATACCAATGCTAACGCCAACATCAATCTTATCGCGGGTGCCACCCAACATTTTTGAAAGCGAAATACCTTTTGTTTTTGCAAAAGCATCCCACAAGGCGGCTTCGATACCTGCTTTGGCCATCATATGGCCACGAATATGTTCATAGAGGGCAATGGCTTCGGCAACATCTTTCAAATCCTTGCCCAGAATGGCCGGAATCAGAAAATCCTGCATGATATGCCAGGCAGTTGTGACCGTTTCATAGGAGTAAAAAGGCGTTCCTTCGGCAACGCTCTCACCCCAGCCGGTGACCCCTTCAGCATCAATACGAACCATGATGTGTTCCTCATCATACTCGGTTCCCATAGAAGTGGTAAACGGACTAATCAGGTCCATTTTTGTGTGTCGGATTTCAATTCGTTCGATGCGCATGGCTCATTTGTTTTTTGAAATGAATATTTTTAGAAATTCATGATTGTTCACTATCGTATCACCCTGAGAACCGGATAATTGCTTTTCGGTTTCAAAAGATATGCATATTGTTTATAGGTTACCAGTCCCAACATCGATTTTGGCTCAAGTGCCTGAATGATCAGATTACTTTTTAACTGACCAACAGGAACGAAAACATAGGATTCATTGACTGACAGTTCAATAATATTTGTCTCAACAATTGGGTTCACAATGATATCATGTTCAAAATCAATCGAATCAATCGCTTTGATAAAGTATTGTTCTATTTTCTGATTCTTCTTTGGAACATATTCAGAATAAACCACCGATTGAATATCGAGCCAGGTTAAAAGTTCAGTCTGACTTTTGGGAATCAGATAACCTATCGGTCTGCGAACATCACAAATTGATTTTACGACTGGTCTGTAATCTTTAACCTCAACAATTGTATCAGCTTTTGTATTCCAGGAAACCAGCGGAAGTTTCAGTATTCTTCCATCGCCAAAATGATCAGCCTGAATGGATACATTCCCTCCATCTTTCTGATTTACAAGCTCCTTTCTGCCTTTACCAACGATTTTTTTAATCTTTATTTGATGATTGAAAATAAATTCCAACATTGCCCGCATCGCTGTAGCCTGTCCTTCCGAACGATTCTGTAGATTCTGAACAAAGTCATCTTCGCCATTCATCCCTTCCTGTATGAAAGAAAAGGAGTTCAGAATTCCCAGACTCTGACGGCCATCATTGATATCGAAAGTGCTGTGACGGATATAATCCATTTCAGGTGGTCCACCCGGACAATATACAAACGAGCTGAATCCTTTGTCATTCAAACACTTAAGTACATAAGGAAGTGCTTCCTTATTTGAAAATTCTCTTATTTCTTTCGATATATTTACATTGGTCGTTGTACCCAAAGTGACTGCTGCATTCTTCCGGTAACCATATGTTTCCCAATCACTTATGTAAGGCGAATATTCATGAATATCCATGCTTGCTTCAAACATATACTGCTCAAAAAAATGATGCAGAGCCCTTGTTTCAGGTTCAGTAAGGATCAGGTGGTTTCGGTTTAAATCAGTTCCTGCGGCGTTCCTTCTTTGATTGACTTCTGAACCGTCAGGATTCACCTGAGGAATAAGTGCAAAATCTATTCTGTCAAACAAATACCGGTTTTCAGGTTCCAGCAGAATTTTGGCAAGCAACAAAGCACCTTCTTTGCCGGATTGCTCATTACCATGCTGTTGGGCAAAAAACAGCACTTTGATTTTATTTTTATCCTTTCCAAAACCAGATGTTGAGAATTTTAGAGCATATAAATTTCTATTCTGAATCGACTGCCCAATCACTTCAACTTCCATCAGATCGGATGCCTGATCAAGCCTTTGAACATACTCTGACAATTGGTTGTATGTAGTAGGTTTCAAGTATTGATTCGCGACAAGCGGAGAATTCGTTTTCTGCGCATGAGTAGCGGTTAAGGAAAACATAAATATCAGATAAATAGCTGTATATCTTTTCATTACAAATATTTGTCAATCAAATTTAAAATCCGGTCAATGGCATCAAAACAGTTGGAAGCAGTAAAACCCAGCCCAGAACGACTAAAATGAGGATCAGTTTCCATGCCCAGCTGAACCATTTGCTGAATGGAATCCGGGCAACTTCAAGCACACCAATCATCACACCGGATGTTGGTGTAATCATATTGGTAAAACCGTCGCCAATGTGAAAAGCGGTAACCGTTGCCTGACGTGACAAATGCACCATATCGGAAATATCACGCAAAATCGGCATGACCAAGGCTGCTTTTGCTGTTCCTGAAGTAATGATCATATTGAGTCCTGATTGAAAAACATACATCAGTGTAAGGGTGGCGATCTTTCCTGTCCCTTCAATTGATTTCGAAATTCCATATAAAATCGTATCGATGATCTTTCCGTCTTCCAGAATGACAATAATTCCACCGGCCAGACCCACAACCAGGGCTGCAGACATGATGTCTTTGGCTCCGGTAACGAAGGATTTTGTAATTTCATTCGCATCTTTTCCCATCGAAATTCCGGCAACAATGGCCATGGCAAAAAACAATGCCGCGAGCTCGAGCAAACCCCATTCAAATCCTGTGACTCCCAGAACAAGAAATAATATCGTGAATATGAGCACATTAAGCACGAAAGCCTGAATTGACTTCTTGACTGCCAGAAATCCGGTAATCGCAAAAAGAGCTGCCAGAACAGGAAGGGCTGGAAGCATCAAAGCATTGGATCCCAGCTTAATGGCATTTTGCGGCCAGTAAATGGCAGAAACCACGATTGCAGCCAGAACTCCAAAAAAAGCGATCCATGTTGATGTACTTGATTTCTCCGATACCTGAAGATTTGTATTAGCCTGATGTTCACGCCAGTATGCATCTTCCTGATATACAACTGATTTAGCAGGATTCTTCTTCACCCTTGAGGCATACCATAATACATAACTAATCCCTACAATATTGATAATCATCCAGATAACGAAACGATATTCAAGACCGGAAAAAAGCTGCAAACCTGATATTTCCTGAGCGATTCCAAGCGTGAAAGGATTCATCAAACAGCCGGCAAAGCCCATGCCTGCCCCGACAAAACACATGCATACTCCAACAATCGAATCGTAACCCATTGAGATTGCCATTGGTACAAAGATGATGACGAAGGCGATCGTTTCTTCGCTCATACCAAAGATGGCACCGAAAAAACTAAACATAAGCATCACACTCGTAATGATGATATTATTTACTCCTAAAAACCTGATGACCCGATACTTATTGAATCTATTGCTCTTTTCAAGAAAAGCATACACCCCCATGTCAATGGCTTTACTCTCGTTAAGCAGCCAGAAAGCACCTCCCAAAATCAAAATAAATACAATGATCTTGGGGGAGCGAACAAAGCCCTTATAGAATGATGAAAAAATCTGCCAGGTCTGTGGTGCACTTTCAACATACTCAAAAGAATGGGCTTTGATCACTTCGCTTTTGCCTGAAGAAGTACTGATCACTTCCCGCTGGAAAGTGCCTCCGGGAACAAACCAGGTAAAAACAGCAGCAAGCACAATGATCGAAAAAATGATCACATAAGTGTGCGGAATCTTTAATTTAAAGCCCATAAGACAGGATATTTATTAAAACAAAACACAATAATAAAATAGCTAAAACAATCATCAAAAATCAATTAAAATCCAAACTGCAGTTGATCATCGGAATTATTTGCCAAAGTCAAATTTACAAATATTTGATTTTGGTCACCTTTTTAAAAAATCATTTTGAAACAATTAAAGATGTTATTAACTTTGTCATAGCAGACGAATTCGAAAAGACTTCTTATTAACAATTAAAAACAAACAACATGAAACAATTTTTACTTATTTCTTTACTCTTTATCGCAACAATCGGATTGAAAGCACAGCATACGCTTTTTGCTGAACCTTTCGACAGTCAGGACGCTCTGCCAACCGGTTGGGCGAATATTGATGCCGATGGCGACACTTTTATGTGGTACGAAGATTACTATGATGGTGGAACGGTGCTTGAAACCTATGCTGTATCAGCTTCGTATGATGACGTTCCTTTAACTCCTGATAATTATCTGGCAAGTCCACAGCTTGATCTTACAGGAATTGTAGGTCCCATTATCCTTCAATACAATATTGGTATTGGTGATTCAGATTGGCCTGCCGAACATTATCAGGTAACAGTATCTACCACAACCTGCGATCCTGCCGGATTCACCAATGTGGTTAAAGATGAAATTCTTACAGAAGATGCTTATTACTGGGTTAAAACACAGGTTGATGTCTCTGCTTTCGCCGGTCAACAGATTTATATTGCCTGGAGGCATTACGACTGCACCGATAATTACAAATTATTGCTCGATAGTGTGAGTGTTACTTTCCAATCCTATGTTGGTATTAACGAAAACGGACAGGATAAAGTTAGTCTGTATCCAAATCCGGTTGAAGATGTATTGAACATCATGGGGAACGATGTTAACCGCGTTGTAATCAGTAATCTGATAGGACAAAAAGTAATGGAAGCTGAAGTTACTGAAGAAACTAAACTCAATGTGAGTGAACTGGAACATGGAACCTATTTCGTTTCCATTTACAAGAACGACATCCTGAGTGAAACCAGAAAACTGGTCAAAAAGTAATTGAGATTTTTCTCAAAATAATGAGGCCGCTTCAATCCTGAAGCGGCCTTTTTTATTTTTACTCAGCTTATTGCTTTTACTAAATTGACAAAAAGCCTATTCAGCTGAATTTTTGAAAAATTTCGTGAATTTTGTTGTAAATTATTATCAATGAATGGATTGTATTGCAATATCATTAAGACAATCAAATACCAAATGAAGAATGGATAACGATTTTCCAATATTTGCCTTTGCAGGAATATCGCAGGGAGTATGATAATCGTCATGAAAACCTGAAAAGAAGGTCATAACCGGAATATCTCTTTGTGTGAATGAAGCATAATCGCTGCCTGTATGACCCGTAACATCCCACAGATCAAGTGTAAATGGGTTTTGCAGGTACTTATTCTTATCTGAAGCCAGTTTTCGCAGATATTCATCCTTTGTACGGGTTCCAACGCTGATGATCAGTCCGGACGAATCCTCAGGTGCTGATCTGGAAATCATATCCATATTGAGATACATTTTCACATGCTCCGGTTGAGACAAAGTTGATGCAAAATAGGTACTACCGATCAATCCTTTTTCTTCGGCAGTCCAGGTAGCAAAAGCAATATTGCATAGAGGAATTTTATCCGAACTTGCGAAAACATTTGCCAAAGCCAATACGCCTGCCACACCGGAAGCATTGTCGTCAGAACCATAATAAACTGCTTCACCCCTTTTTCCGAGATGATCGTAATGCGCACCAACAATCAGGGTGTGAGTTGTATCATTTCCCGGAAGGATTCCTATAACATTGTGAACCAGCAAAGTATCACAAGCAATTTGAATGTCAATATTGATCGGATTTTCGACGAATTCGGGTTTAAATGAGGCTAAATCATTCAGTTTATCCAGATCAATATCACAATATGTCTGAAGAAAATCATCGTGTTTTTTGTCCCCGGATTCAGAAAGCCAGATACAAGGAATCTTGTGTTCCATGCGTTCTTCAGGCAACAGATATTCTGCATCCTGATATGGATTTGATCGATCGCATTCATTATCAATACCTTTTGACTTCTTTTCCCGCAAAACTATCATGGCTACAGCTCCATATTTTGCTGCATCACTGCATCTTTTATCGAGATCGAACTCATCATTTTCAGCCAGGATTTTCAATTTTCGTCCAAGCGGACTGATGGTATCTTTCTGCACAGGATAACCTTCCTGTATCAGAACAACTTTTCCTTTGACATCATTTTCCTGATAACTTATAAGATTTAACTCAGGCAAATTAATGCCATAACCTATAAATACGAGTTCTGATTCATTAGAAAAATCTGCATAGGCATCTTCAATCGTAAAATCCATATTTTGAATCAGTTGAACCGGAGTCTGATTTTTCTTATTGGGATCAATTGTCATCTGAACATTTTCAATCGAATATCGAATTAATTGGAAAGTTTGAAAATAATCAGAATTATCAGGAATTCTATTCTTTTCAATCTTGTTAAATGGCTTTAATCCAGATTGTTGCATAACAGAAGCG
>CAZVKW010000051.1:18037-21959 GCA_964627945.1 uncultured Lentimicrobiaceae bacterium | reverse complement strand
TCTGAACGTCGGTCGGAACCTGTGCATATTCAGAAAATTTCATCTTGAAAGTACCACGGCCTGAAGTGATTGAACTGAGTGAAGTAGAATATTTATCCATTTCAGCCAATGGCACTTTTGCATTAATGATCTGATATTTTCCATCAGAATCCATACCCATGATCACAGCACGACGTCCCTGAAGGTCGGTCATTACTCCACCCATCATATCTTCTGGCATACGAACTGAAAGGTCGTAAATAGGTTCCATGATTTTTGGTCCTGCATTTTTAAATGCAGTAATGAAAGCCTGACGTCCGGCAAGTTTAAACGACAATTCGTTTGAATCAACCGGGTGCATCTTTCCATCATATACATACACGATGATGTCGCGGGCATAGGAACCTGTGAGCGGGCCTTCTTCTAGGCGTTCCATAACGCCTTTCAGGATAGCAGGAAGGAATCTTGCATCAATTGAACCACCCACGATACAGTTGCTGAAAATGAGCACACCACCCCATGGTAATTTGTGTTCTTCTTTTCCGCGGATCGGGAAATCGGTCGGATCTTTGTATCCTTCAACAAAAGGTTGTACCATAAGGTGAACTTCGCCAAACTGACCTGATCCACCTGATTGTTTCTTATGACGATAATCAGCTTTTGCTGATTTGGTGATGGTTTCGCGATATGGAATCTTTGGTGAGTAGAATTCAACTTCCAGTTTGTGAACATGATCGAAGTACCATTTAATCGTGTTCAAGTGATATTCGCCCTGACACTGAAGAATCAGCTGACGCAGCTCGCGTGACATACCTGCGATAATCGTAGGGTCGTTGCGGTGCATTTCCTGCAGAATACTTCCAAGTTTTTCGTCGTCGGATGAGTTGGCAGCTTTAACTGCTGTGTTGAAAATAGGTTCAGGATAAACAACCTCTACGAATGGTGCATCGGCTGCTTTCGGATCGAAGAGTGAATCACTTGTACGAACGTCTTTCAGTTTGATGGTTGTGGCAATATCGCCGGCAACTACTTTATCAACTTTCTCGCGGTTCTTTCCGTTTACAACGAAAAGCTGAGAGATACGTTCCTTATTACCGGTGCGTGGATTGATGAAATCCTGACCTTCGGTAATGCTTCCACTGAATACTTTGAACTGAGAAACTTCGCCCAGATGCTGTTCGTTCGAGATTTTGAAAATGAACATTGATGCAGCATCGGTAGCGGAATATTTATATTCTTTTCCGGCAGTTGTTTTCCGGCCTTTTGACTGTGTAGGAGAAGGGCAGGAGTCAACGATAAAATCCATCAGTGTTGTAATTCCGATTCCGTTTTTGGCTGCACCGCAGAAAACCGGGAACATTCCTCTCTGGGTCATACTCAAACTGATACCAAGAAGCAAATCCTGATGACTCAGATCATCGTTTTCAAAATATTTCTCCATCAGCGACTCGTCGCCTTCAGCAGCATTTTCAACCAGACTCTTATGCAATTTGTCGGCTTTTGCCATTTCAGCTGCTGGAATGTCCATTACTTCAGAGGCTCCACCTTGTTTGAATTTGATCATTTTCATATCAATCAGGTCGATCACGCTGTCGAATCCTTCACCTGTTTGAACAGGATACTGAACGAGCGTTACTTTTTCACCGAAATAATCTTTCAGCTGACGGATTGCTTCATCAAAATTTGCATTGTGATGGTCGAGATGGTTTACAAAAAACACCACCGGAGTACCAGCTTTTTCAGCCTGACGCCATGCATTTTCTGTGGTTGCTTCAACACCAGCCTGACCATTTACGGTAAAAATAGCTGTATCAGCAACACTTACTGAACTTACAATATCTCCTGTGAAATCACTGAATCCGGGAGTGTCCAGTATGTTAATTTTTTTATCGTGATAAATTGTGTGCAGCAAAGTGGCATTCACTGAGATGTGCCGGTCAATTTCGATTTGACGATAGTCGGAAACTGTGTTCTTATCATCTACCGATCCTTTGCGGTTAATCATTTTACCTTCGAACAGCATACCTTCCGATAAGGTCGTTTTGCCAGATTTTGCCGCACCTATCAACGCGACATTTCTAATCTCCTCTGTTTGGAATATCTTCATACAAAAAGGCTTTAATTACACGAATAACAGAATTTTAGCCGCAAATGTATGAATTTAGCCTTAATTAAAAAAACGGAAGCTCTTATTTATAATTAAGTTGAATAAGACGTCGTAACAAACATAAAAACAGATTGTTACGAAACAAAATAGGGAATAATAAGCGCAAAAGGATCTACAGGCCAGGGATCGTCTTGTGAATCTCTTCCCAGAGGGAATTTTCCATTTTTGCACCCACCACACTGATCACTCTCGATGCCAGATATGAGCCGGTCCTTCCCGATTTATCAGTCGTCCAGCCGTTTACAAGTCCGTGAAGGAAACCGGCTGCATACATATCACCTGCTGCTGTAGTATCAACAGGTGTTACCGGGTAAGATTGGATCGTAAACACTTCTCCTTTATGGGCGATGATTGATCCTTTCGATCCGGTTTTAACAATGGCATACTCACATTGCGAAGCCAGTTTTTCCAAAGCCCCAAGCGGTTCGAGACCGGTGAGAGCCTTTGCTTCTTCCTCGTTTGCGAATACAATATCAACGTATTCGTGGATAAGTTCAGCAAAGGCATCCTTCATTATTTCAACCACATTATAGCTTGCTAGATCGAGTGCTATTTTCAAACCGGCAGCTTTGCCCAACTGCATGGCTTTGCGCATCAGCTGTTCGTTAAATATCAGATAACCCTCAAGATATAAAATATCAAAACCATGGAACAGTTCCGGACTCAGATGATCAGCACTTAACTCGACGGCTGCACCCAGAAAGGTAGCAAAGGTTCGCTCACTATCAGGCGTAACAAGGGCTTTTGCTATACCACTTGGTGTCTTACTCTTGAACAAAATTGGCTCAACTCCACTTTCGACCAGATCGTGATGAAAAAAATCACCGATACTGTCCTCACCAACATGGCCGATAAAACAGGCTTTCGTTCCGAGTTTTGCCAAACCACGAATCGTATTGGCTGATGATCCGCCTGAAGCCATGGATATAGGGAAATGGGCAGTTTCTCTGCCAACATGGGTTGATGTTTCAGCATCAACCATTTGCATACTTCCTTTGGGAAGTGATAAATCGTTCAGAATGTTATCATTATCAATCAGTATCAACTGATCGACGAGGGCATTACCTATCCCAAGGATCTTCGTCATAAGCTAATATTTTCTGCAAAAGTAGCGAAAAAGCCCGAAAGAAGGTCTAACGTATGATCAGTTTGGAGGTAAAGAGTGAATCATTGGTCTGAATACTGAGAACAAAGAATCCTTTCAGATGTAATGATAGCTGAATAGTTTTTGGACTGTTTCGCTGTTCATTCATTGATTCATCATACACAAGTTTTCCTCCGAGATCACGGATTTGGATCTGCTGAATTAATTGATCATCAGCAAGATATATGGTGAATGTTCCATTGTTAGGATTAGGCAGCACCAATACACCTTGTTTTTCGAGCTTTTCGTCAATTCCAATGAAGCAGTCATTCCGAATACTGAGTTTCATTTTTCCTGAAGCCGTACAACCGTCAAGAACACCTACAACCGAAATGTCGCGGCTTGTTCCGGTTGGATATTCATTTCCCGGAATGACAATTGTTTGTGTTGTTGCTCCGGTTGACCAGAAATACTGAGAAAAACCTGTTCCTGCATCCAACAGGATAAATTTGTCCGGACAGATCGTACTATCAGGACCGAGATTAATCATGGCGCTTCCCCCGAAAACTTTTGTCTCGAGAGAGAAAGTTGTTGTACAGCTGTTCTCATCTGTAAAAGCATAGGTAATCAGATGTGTACCTTCTTCTGCGAGAGCAGGATCAAACTTACCGGCCACCATTCCGGGACCTGTA
>CAZVKW010000051.1:0-17937 GCA_964627945.1 uncultured Lentimicrobiaceae bacterium | reverse complement strand
CTCTCCAACAAGTTCGCCGTTTACAAACCAACTGCAACTTTGTCCGCCAAGTGCTTCAAGTCTGACAGATTCCAGTTCACAAATAGAGGTGTCATTACTAATGCTCATGGAGGGCGGAGACTGTATGAACAAATAAATACTGTCGGAATCAAGACATGAGTGCGTGCTTTGAACGCTTACTTTATACCAACCACTTGCCTCAGGTGTGAGGATTTTATGGTTCACTGCAGGCGGACTTTCGATCAACTCTTCATCATTCCAGTTAAGTAATATTACAGGGACCTGATTATCGATAGTGGCAGTAAGCCTTACCGATTCACCAGCGCAAAGGCTGTCGTTGCCTTGTGTTACAGATAGTGTAAATCCAGGATTACTATAAACATCAACAAAGGCAGTATCAGCACTTTCACATCCATAACCGTTGCTTGCCATTGCCCACAAATGATAGGTTGTATCTGCTGTTGTGGGTATGAAAGTAATATTCTGACCCGTTGAGCCGTCCCACCAATGAAATTCATCAGCGTTCTGAGTGGTTAAGTGAAGTTGCACCGAGCCACCAAAACATAAGGAGGATTGAGCAGGAGTAATTTGAATATCAGGTATATTCAATGCAAAAACTGTCAATGAATCGGAAGCCTCACAGCCATTCTCGGCAGAAATCGTGAGTTGTATCAAAGTTGTATCAGTTACAACAAACGATAGTTCGTTTGTTGTTTCACCAAGCAAAACATGATTGGCATACCATGAATAGGTGTATGTTGCGTCCAACGGACCGGTTATGGTTGCATTTTCCCCGATGCAGGTCTGAACATCTGCTCCTATTTCGAAAACCGGCGCAGGTAGCACATTCACAACGATTGTATCGGCAGCGATGCACCCACCAATAGTTGTCAACTGAACCCAGTACTCTGTGGTATCAGCCGGACAAACAATAATGGATTGTGTCGTGCTGTCGTTGCTCCAGAGATAAGTGTTTCCTTCAGCGATTGGTGCCGAAAGTTCAACACATTCAAACTGGCAGATCGTTGTATCATTTCCAAGACTGAAAGTACATGTTTCACAGAAACCCGGATCATAAGTGACATTTTCAATGGCACATAGTCTGTCGCGGAGAGCGTTTCGTTCAGGTCCCGGACTAACCATATACACATAATCCATTGCTATCCAGCAGTCATATTGTGTCTGTGTTGTTTCGGCTGTGGTAACATATGAATCTGCAAGTGTCACAATATCAGGAATATATCTGCCATTCCATTCCAGATTGATCAAGGATAAAGTATCACCAATTCCGTTATAGGTATTGTTGGCTCCTCCGTTGATCTGGATGCTGGCAATCGGAGCGTCGGCATCAACAAGCAGGCTAAGTGGGTAAAACCTCATATCGGAAGGAATATCACCGTTAAGAGTTATCAGCAGGGTATTACCCGCCATACCGTAAGAGATATTTGTAGCTTGACGTATTTTGAGATAACTGATAATTTCTTCTTCACTAGCTACCCAAACATTGTCAAGACCATCCCGCCCATAGGTTTCTGCGATATAATTCCAGTCGGTGTGAAAATCAGCTAAAGGATACTGACTTACAATCGAATGCGTAAAAATAGGTGCCCAAAAATTGGCTCCGTTGATGCTGCTGGCAAACATATTGTCGGCCAGTTGCATGACATTGGTATTCTCTGCAATCAGGCGGTTCAGATCAGTCGGGATCAACCAGTTGGAATAGAGGTTTACATCACCGCCATTGTTACCGATCACACCTTGTGAACTCTGATTAAATGCCGCAAAATATCCCAGTTCGAAAGCAACCGGACTAAAAGCGGCATTTCCATTTGGATTAACAAATATTCTTGTTTGCACTCCACCCGGTGTTGTTTCGTATAGTTTCCGGCGGATATAGCTTTCATTTCTTGCAATAGAATAATGCATAAAGGCATTATCTGTTGAGGCATCGCCTGAAATTCCATGATTATAAATTCCACATCCATTCGTATACATTTCATGAAGCTGAGGCCAACTTACCACACCATATCCATTACCTGGTAAATGCATATCTGGACCGCTCACTCCGTTAAAAGAATAGAGGTTTGAACTCAGTTTGAATGTTACATCATTGCCACAGCCATCAGTGTAAAAAAGGCCTGGATATGTATAATTGCCAACCGGATTTCCGGTAAAGAATGGATAACCTTCGGTATAGATATCGGCAATACCATCGTCATTGTGAAAACTGATGGCGAAGGTTTTATTGTAGCGCAATGGTGTCTTCTCAACCGTGACACTGGTTGGAGGCTCACTAAATGTAATCATGATCCAGTTAACGCCCGGTTCAGCTGGCGGACTGCTCTGTGCCAGTGTCTGCACTGATGGCATAAGGATGCCAAGAAAAACCATGCAAATGAGGCCAGCCGTATGAATTATCGTTCTGTTCATTATTTGGTCCTGTATTCAAATTCAGTGGGTTTCGGTTGATTGTTTCCTGATTTTCTCAGATATCCTGATTTCCCTTTTCCCTTGTTGTCAAAACAATAGCTTAGGGTGATTTCGTGTGCATTGCCTACCCGGTTGTTTACTTTACCCAATCCGAATTCGAATGAGTAAGCTAACGAAAGTCCGTCATATAATTCGCCTCCAACACCAAGAGATAGCATGGGGCTGTTACGATAAAGCATTGTTAACCAGTATTTTTCAAGATAAATTACTGTTGCTGAAAGATCTATAACAGAAGGCATATTGTTGGTTCTGCTCCAAACGAAAAATGGTTGAATCTGCCAGTAAGGATCTAAGCGGAAGCGATCAGAAATGTGAAATACCATTTCCTGATCGAAAGCAAAATTCCCACTTGCCTGATTCAAATAAGCATCTTTAGTGCGGAAAAGGGTAGGCATTCCAAATCCGATGGTCAGGTACCGGATATTATAGATCAAACTAAAGCCTGCGTTAAAATCGGTGCTGTTGATTTTATCACGGTCTTTCAGGAGTGGGTCATTCGGATCGCCGTTAACACCGCTTGTATAAACAGTGCTTTGGTACAAACTGGTCCAGACAGAAAAATTAAGATATTGTATATCAGTCATTTGTAGGCTATAGGTGTAATTAACCCGTGCTTTAAACCGACTGAAGATATCAGTCCTGTCGTTCATTATTTCTCCACCTAGCAGCATTCTGTCGTTCAGTGATCCAAATCCTCGGGCACGTACAGTATTCGGACTTCCATTGAAAGTTGCCCAATCTTTCCGATAATTTATCGTGGCTTCTCCACCTGAAAACAATCCTGCAAAACCCGGATCAAGTGCATATCCATTGAATGTATAATGAGAAGTCAGCGGAAACTGCTGTGCGGTTACCCATCCGTTTAGGAGGAGCAACAAACAAAGAATTCCTGTTTTTCTGCCCATTTTCATCATCTTAATATGCTGAGTGTTCCTTTATACACACTTCCGTCAGCCCCTTTAACAATATAAAAATAGCTTCCTTCGGGCAGGGGATTCCCGTTGTAATAGCCGTTCCAGGTGTTATCGTATGCCGATGATTCAAAAACTGTTTTTCCCGAACGCGCATAAACAACCACAGTAGCCGGATTAATACCATCAATTCCCTGAATCAGCCAGACATCATTAAATCCATCTGCATTGGGAGTCAATAAATTCATGATTCCTACAACAGGATTTGTTGGACCTACATTATTTGTAACTGTGAAAAAACGGCTGTTGTAGCATCCATTCTGATAAACCACAGCCGAATAATACCCGGTGGTGCTAACGGTGAAATTATCTGTTTTTACACCTCCTGACCATTCAATACTATCGTAAGGACTTAATACAGAGAAGGATAATGTTCCACTTTCAGGGAGTTCTATGCTTTGATCAGCTGCCACGGAGCTTCCGTCGCTCAGCCTTAAATCTATTGCCGGAATCGGGTAGATTGTAATATTTTTAGTGAGGGTATCCGAACAACCAAAACTGCTTACAGCCACCAAAGTAACATCATAAGAGCCGGTTGCATCATAAAAATAGAGCGGATTCCGGTCAGTCGAACCACTTCCCGTCCCAAATTCCCAGTTCCAGGAATTAATTGTTCCCATTTGCAGGCCAGTCTGATCAGTAAATTGCACAGTTTCACCTTCACAGGTATGATCAACCAGAAAAGCGGTCTGTGGGTAATCAGCCACAATTATTTTGTTGTAAATAATATGCATGCCACCGCTTTCGGTTTTTGCTCTCAAACCAACCAGATGCTCTGCTGCACTGGTGAAAACAATATTCAGGCTATCCCCGGTGCCATCGTTGAACAACCCATCACCATTGGTATCCCATTCCAGCACAAGAATTGAATCGTTTGTTGTTACCTGAGCAATAAGATGGGTTGTGTCACCCAAACAAACAGTATCAAAACTAAATTGCAGATTGGTCAGATACTCAACAATCACATGTGATGTGGCAGTGTCCTTACATCCGGCAACAGTGCTGCCGGTCACTGTATAATCCGTCGTAAATACAGGAGAAATAAGCAGAGTAGCATTTGTACTGCCTGTTGACCACAGAAATGAATCAGCCCCAGCAGCAGTAAGCAATACTTCGTCTTTCGGATTGATCGTTACTGTATCCGGAACAATTGTTACAACAGGCAATGGTAAAACCGTTATCTGGATTGTATCGGCTGCTGTTGATCCACCCTGACTGGTAACTTGTCCCCAAATTTTTGCTGACTCAAGTGCTTCGAAAAGTATGTTCGGAGTTGTTTCGCCGGTGCTCCAAAGGTAAGAAGCGGATTCCGGGAGTGCCAATCTGAGTGTATCCCCAAGGCAAAGTGTGGTATCAGGTCCAAGGAAATCGGCCAGTGGGCAAAATCCTTCTTCATAGTCAATTCCACCAAGAGAGCAAAGACGGGTACGCAAGCTTTCTTTAGGTTCTCCGTCAGGAAGCATTAAAACATAATCCATGGCAACGAGTGCATTGGCAGCTGTGATATCTGCTTCGGCAACAACTACCTGATCAGTAGCTCTTTGTAAATCATCCTGCGGTACATATCCGTCCCATTTCAGATTGAGTAATGCCGAAGCGTTCGAATACATATAGGTTGATAATCCGTCAGGTTGCTGAACAACCATATCCACAATATTGGATTCTCCCTGAACAACTACGGAAAGCGCATAAAACCGGAAATTATCCGGGATACCATTATCGGTAAATGTTATGGTAAGCACATTCCCTATTTGTGAAGTGTTTACCGTAACAAGTTCTTTAATTCGAAGATATTCAAATACTTCCGTTGATGATCCCGACCAGATTTTGTTTGTTCCTTCTCTTCCGAAGGCTGTTCCGATAAGGTTCATCTGCTGTTTAAACTGATCGAAAGTGATTTCGCCGTTTCCGAAACCCGGAATATGGAAACTAGCAATATAGTGATTTGTTGCATTGCATTGATTTGCAATGGTTTGTACCCTATTAAATAAATTGCTTGTGATGGCCTCGCGTTTCAGTTCGAGTCCGTTGATGGCCGGAAGAGTCTCAGCTTTCGCCGGATTATCCAATGCCGAACTACCGCCATGATAAACTGCCAGATGATGGGCTTTTGCTTCTGTAAGTTGGGACGCACCGTCTGAAGGCAAAGTATATACGAACATTTCTGCTCCGTCGGGGATCGTTCCGCTAAAGGTTTTTCGTTTTGTATAGCTGGCACTTCGCTGTACCTCAAGGGCCGCATCGGAAGTAGAGGGCTGATTCAGTCCATTGGTAATCAGTCCGAATTCACCGGCCCATAAGTTGATTATATTGTCCCAGTGAAGATAGCCATCAACGTAATTATGAACATCTTGCCCGGCTTCATCAAAGGTAAAATAGCTTGCATCCATCTTGAAAGGCTGGTTGCTTCCATTCGGCCCTTCGGTAAAGAATAATCCGGGATTGCCGTTCTGACCTTTAAAATAAGGCATTACCTGATCATGAATAGCAGTATTACCATTATCCATTTGCAGGATCAGTGCGAAATCTTTGTTGTATTTCAGCGGAGCCTTAGTAACGATTGGTCCGTTAACGGGATTCTGTACAAAAGTGATGGTGATTGTAAAATCTTCAATGGAACTTCCACTGCGTGATTGGGCAAGGGTTATATTGCTTAAAATCAGGCAATTGAAAACAAAATATAAAAAAGAAGATATAAAATACCTCATGAAGGATCGTTTCAACTGATAAAAATACACATTCTGCGCTCAGGAACGGATACTTACGCAAAGTGAGTTATTCACAAAATTGTGAAATTAAATTAACATAAGCCTTTTCAATGACCGAACAGAGCAATAAAAAAGCCGACAATTCAGAGTTTGCCGGCTTTTTATTTGTTTCAATTACGACAGGAAATTAAAGTCTGGCGTCGATTTTGTCTTTCGGAAGAATCGCTTTGATGTCATAAACAACGGCATTCGGAACCTTGAGTTGATCAAGATCAATGGTCATAAATTCGTTGTGTGCAACCGCTGCTACAATTGCTGAGTATTTCTTTCCCTTGATTTCATCGGGATGTGTAAGAATATCGGTGCCGTACTCATGTTTCACTTCGCTTTTATCAGCCCATGGATCGAATGTTTCGACTTTGCAACCAAACGATTCGAGTTCGGCAATCACATCAATCACGCGTGAATTGCGGATATCAGGACAATTTTCTTTAAAAGTGATTCCCAGAACAAGTACCGGTGCACCTTCTATTTTATGCCCTTTTTTGATCATCAGTTTGATCACATTGTTGGCGACCAGAATGCCCATATTGTCATTTAAACGGCGTCCGGCCAGGATAATTTCGGGATTGTAACCCAATTCCTGCGCTTTGTGGGTAAGATAATACGGGTCAACACCGATGCAGTGACCACCAACGAGTCCCGGACGGAATGGAAGGAAATTCCATTTTGTTCCGGCGGCTTCGAGTACTTCGATGGTGTCGATTCCCATGCGGTTGAAAATTACAGCCAGTTCATTAACAAAGGCGATGTTGATGTCGCGTTGTGAATTTTCGATCACCTTGGCAGCTTCAGCCACGCGGATGGAACTGGCTAAAAATGTTCCGGCAGTAATAATACTTTTGTACAACTGATCCACTTCTTCGGCAATCTCAGGATTGCTTCCTGAGGTCACTTTTCTGATTTTAGTCACGGTATGCACTTTATCTCCCGGATTGATTCGTTCGGGTGAATATCCACAGAAGAAATCGATATTGTATTTCATTCCACTGAATTTTTCCAGTACCGGAACACAATCTTCTTCTGTTGCACCAGGATAAACAGTTGATTCATAGATTACTATATCACCTTTTTTTAGAACTTTTCCAACAGTTTCCGATGCTTTGATTAAAGGAGTAAGATCCGGACGTTTATATTTATCAATAGGAGTAGGCACTGTGATCAGAAAAATCTGGCAATCCTGAATATCAATCAGGTTTTCGGTGATAAGCAGATGTATGGACGATGCTAACTCCTTATCATCGGTCTCCAGTGTGCGATCGTGGCCTTCCTTTAACTCCTTGATACGGGTTTTGTTGATATCGAATCCAACGGTCGGGCGTTTCTTGCCAAATTCAACAGCCAGTGGAAGACCCACATAGCCTAATCCGATTACGGCAATTTTCTTCTGGTTCATAGCTACAATATTTTTTGGTTAAAACATTTTCTTTTTTATGGTCACAATGCGATCCTGTTTCAAAGTCATTACAGTTTAGCCCTATATTACAGTTGATAACCTAAGTTCTGAAACATAAGCTGAATCATATTAAAGCAAATTCTCTGACACCGATGAACCGGCATGGTTGCATTTGATTTTGAGCAACAAATTTACTCATTCTTTGTATCGATCCAAATTCAACACCTTTAAATTTATGTGAATTCAGCATTTTCAGGCCTTGTGCTTTGTCCGAAAAGCACGAAAATGTGCAAGTTCCGCCGAATTGTTTACTTTTGCCGCGATTTTGTTTCATAAATTGAACGAAGTTTAAGAAAGGTAAGCGATGTCGAAGAATTTAGTAATTGTTGAGTCACCGGCCAAAGCCAAAACCATCGAAGGTTTTTTAGGAAAGGATTTTGTTGTTAAATCTAGTTACGGACACGTAATGGATCTGAACAAAAACCAATTAAGTGTTGATATAGAGAATGGTTTTGAGCCCCAGTATGAAATTTCGGCCGACAAGAAAAAACTCGTTACCGAACTGAAAAAATTAGCCCGCGAAGCAGAAACTGTTTGGCTGGCATCGGATGAGGACCGCGAAGGAGAAGCCATTTCCTGGCATCTTTTCAAGGCGCTCGGACTGAAGGAGGATAACACCCGCCGGATTGTTTTTCATGAAATCACAAAACCGGCCATCAGCCGTGCCATCGAAAATCCGAGAAGCATTGATGTGAATCTTGTAGCTGCACAGCAGGCCCGCCGTGTGCTCGACCGTCTGGTGGGATATGAACTTTCTCCCCTCTTATGGAAAAAAGTGAAACCATCGCTTTCAGCTGGTCGCGTGCAATCTGTTGCCGTGCGATTGATCGTTGAGCGGGAAGAGGAAATAAAAGCCTTTAATATCACCTCGACTTTTCGTGTAAGCGCTGTGTTTTTCGTTGTCGGACAGCCAAATGCCATTCTGAAAGCCGAGCTTTCTGAGCGTTTTGAGACCAAAGAAGAAGCGCTTGAGTTTCTAAATGCCTGTATTGGAGCTAATTATACTGTTTCTTCCGTTGAGAAGAAACCGGCAAAAAAATCACCCGCACCTCCTTTCACTACTTCAACATTGCAACAGGAAGCCAGTCGCAAGCTGGGTTTCCCGGTAGGAATTACGATGCGTGTCGCTCAGAATCTTTATGAATCAGGGAAAATCACCTATATGCGTACCGATTCGGTTAACCTTTCGGATACGGCCCTTAAAATGGCGAAAGAGGAAATAATTCACAGCTACGGCAAGGAATATGTGAAAACACGCAATTTCACGACCCGTACGAAAGGCGCTCAGGAAGCCCACGAAGCTATTCGTCCAACAGCCATGAGCGCATCTACTATTTCAGGAACAAGTGATGAAAAGCGTCTGTATGATTTGATCTGGAAACGGACAATGGCCTCACAAATGGCTGATGCTGAGCTTGAAAAGACAGTGATAAATATCAGAAATTCGAATTCACGCCATACCTTTATTGCAAGCGGTGAAGTTGTGTTGTTTGATGGTTTTCTGAAACTGTATCTCGAAGGCAACGACGATGATGCTTCTGAAGAAAGCGAAGGACTCTTGCCTGCTGTAAACAATGGACAGGCTTTGCAGTTGATGGAAATGATTGCACAACAACGTTTTACACGTCATCCGGCTCGTTATACTGAAGCCAGTCTGGTAAAAAAACTTGAAGAACTGGGTATTGGCCGTCCATCAACTTATGCTCCAACGATCTCTACAATTTTGAAACGCGAGTATGTTGTAAAAGAAGATCGCCCCGGCCAAAACAGAGACTATACCACTATTCGACTGAAATCAGACGAAATTCAGATCAGCCGTGATATAGAATCATTCGGATATGAGAAAGCCAAGTTATTTCCAACAGACATTGGGATATTGGTCAATAAATTTCTGCTTCGTTATTTTGAATCCATCATCGATTATAATTTTACAGCCAATGTTGAAAAAGAATTCGATGAGATTGCCGAAGGACGCCAGGAATGGAACAGCATGATCAAAGAGTTTTACGGAACTTTCCACAAACAGATTGAAAATACTGCCGAAAATTCGGCCAAGTTCAGCGGCGAAAAGTTGCTCGGAACGGATCCGGCCACAGGCAAAAATATGTATGTAAAAGTCGGGCGTTTTGGTCCGATGGTGCAATTGGGTGAAACCGATTCAGAAGAAAAACCAAAGTTTGCCGGTCTGAGGAAAAATCAGACGATGGAATCGCTCAGTCTAGATGATGCCCTCGAATTGTTCAGTTTTCCACGTTCGCTTGGTAATTTCGAAGAGAAGGAAATGAGTGTTGCCATTGGTAGATTTGGTCCTTATGTGAAACACGACAGCAAGTTTTACAGCCTCGCAAAAACAGATGATCCTGCTGCTATTGACGCAGAACGGGCCATTGAAATTATCGGAGCGAAAAGGACAAAAGAGTCAGAAGGAACCATTCTTGAATTTTCGGAAGAGCCTGAATTAAAGGTACTTAATGGCCGTTACGGACCTTATATTGCATTCAAGAAAAAGAACTTCAAAATTCCGAAAGGTACCGAACCAGCAAAACTGAGTCTGGCTGATTGTCGAGCCATTATTGCCAATCCGGATAATGCTCCCAAAAAAGCATTTCGCGGCCGGAAGAAATAGATTTTTCTTTTATTTCTCTTTCTTTCTTCAGAATCAGGATCAATCTGTGTCGGATGCCCCTGTTTTTCGGTCTGCTGTGTATCAATTGGACGAATTGTGTTAATTTTATCCATTCATACATCAAGTATTCTCCATGGAAATCAACCTCTTCTTCGAGCCGGTAAATAGGCAACTTGTTGAAAAATACCTCGTTTCGAGTCAAAAGCGCATCGTTGGCCAGACTGAAATCTATGTTCAGAATGATCAGTTTCCTGATCTGGATCAGAAACATATCGCCCTGATCGGGGTGTGTGAGGACCGTCAGGCATTTCAAAACACAGGAACAGCGCAGGCGCCAGATCTGATTCGTTCGCATTTTTACAAACTGTTTCATCATTGGCCTCAGGTGAATATTGTTGACCTCGGAAATATCCGGCAGGGACACAGTATCGAAGATACGTATTTCGCTTTGAGTCAGGTAGTTGGGGAACTCATTAAGAAAAAAATAATTCCGGTAATCATTGGCGGATCACAGGATCTGACCTATGCCAGTTATATGGCTTACGAAAACATCGGACAGCTTGTGAATATTGTATCGGTTGATCCTGAATTTGATCTCGGGGGCGAGGAAGATCCCTTGCATTCTCGCTCATTCCTGAGCAAGATCATCATGCATCAGCCAAATTTCCTGTTCAATTTCACGAATATTGGTTATCAGACGCATTATATTGAATATGAGTCGGTTGATCTGATGAAAAACCTGCTTTTTGACGTTTATCGATTAGGAATGTTAAAATCTAATATGCTTGAGGCTGAGCCTATTGTGCGTAATGCTGATATGCTGAGTTTTGATATATCTTCAATTCGTTTTTCAGATGCACCTGGCAATGGGAATGCCGGCCCGAATGGCTTTACAGGTGATGAAGCCTGTCGCATAGCGCGATATGCCGGAATGAGCGACAAACTGAGTTCGATTGGGTTTTATGAGGCCAATCCACTCTTCGATTTGCATGAAACAACCATGCAACTGGTGGCGCAGATGATCTGGTATTTTATCGAAGGATACGCCAATCGCAGAAGCGATCTGCCACAGTCAGGAAGCACCGATTTTGCCCGTTATATTGTGAAAATTGAAGGTCAGGAGGAAGAGATTGTTTTTCTGAAAAGCAAGAAAACCGAACGTTGGTGGATCGATCTTTCTTACGGTCGTGAAAAAAATAAACAGTTTGAACGGCACTATTTTGTGCCTTGCTCAAAAGATGATTACGATCTGGCCTGTAAAGAAGAAATACCTGATCGCTGGTGGCAGTTTTATCAGAAACTGATGTAAACATGCAGTATACAAATCCAAAAAATGTCTGATAATCAACAGATTAAAACTTTATTGTCACCACCTTCAAGGAGCAGGAATTTGTTTTCTGATTTCAGGATTTTCCTATGGAACAAACCAAAAGTTGATACATTGGTGAAGTTCAATTCAACTGAAAAGCGAATTGAATATAACCAAAGAATCATGCAAAGGGTTGGTGTTGAAGTAAATAAGTATTCTGTTCTGAACGTCCACCGAATTGGAATTGATGCTCCGGCTACTTATGTTTTCAATGAACTTCTGAATTGGAACGGCGATTCTACCTGCTGGCCCAATCATATCGCAAAGGTGGAAAGGATTGATAATGACATCAAAACCATCAGGATTCTACCTTTTGGCTGGAAGAAATATCTTTTTGGAATGAAGAGTTTTTTCGGACTCAATTTTATTCCCTTGTTTTATTTGAATTCAATCAGGGTGAAGCATACACCTGACGCTTTTGATTTCGACAACGCCCGCTATTTGTTGTATAAATGCAGCGGTGGTTATCCAATCGGGATTTTTACAATGTATGTGCGTTCTTCCATCGCCGAATCAGGTGAGAAAGAGCAGTCGCAATTGCTTTTTGCCGTTGGTTTTAACTTCTATGGTAAAGAGTATAAGTCGAGTATGAAATTTGTAAACCGCATCTGGGAGGGCGTTCACAACCGGGTTACGGCCAATGTTCTCAACCGATTAAAGCAATTGAGTGAGTGGCGGATGGAGAAAATGGAATCGGGAACTGAACTTGGCCTAGGAGAAAAATAATTATTTAAAAATCAGCCCTTTCCACTTCGGTGGCAAAATACTTTGTTTCGCCCCGCCATGGTACCCGAATATATCTTTTTTTAAAGTGAAGGTTCACTCTTTCGCCGCTTAATGCCACTTTCTGAAGTGCATCGATCACTTCAGTATTTGATTTCTCGACCGAAAAATCGAACGATTCAGCGATCGGACTGGCACCTTTCAATGCACCGAAAGTTTCAAGGTTCAGTTTTCCTTCAAAAGTCTTGAAAACAACACCTTTCTCAGTGATTCTTAGCACTTTACCAGCCATTATACCACTTTCGTAAACACCGAAATATAAAAATGAAAACACAAGTCCTGCCAGAATAAACAGAACAATGACGAAAATTCGGAAAGATTTCATGGATGCAGTTTTAATTTGGAGTAAAAATACCGATAATTATTGGTCGTTGAAGTCGAATGTTTTTAATCTTCTGTTCCCAACGCAGCCGATTCCCCGGCGATCCAGGCTGTTGAATAGGCTATTTGCAGGTTAAATCCGCCGGTATTGGCATCGAGATCGATCACTTCACCGGCAAAAAATAAATTTTTAACGAGTTTCGATTCCATGGTTTTCGATCTGATTTCATCTAATTTTATTCCTCCAGCAGTGATGATTGCTTCTTTAAATCCTCGATAATCAATTACTTCGAAACGAAAATTCTTCATTAGCAGCATGGTGCTGCGCCTTTCTTTGGCATTCATCTGGTGACAAAGTTTATTTCCATCAAAACCGAGCGTTTGCAGAAATACAGGAATCAATTTAGAGGGCAACCAGAGTTTGAAAATATTCTCAATTTGTTTTTTTCCGTTTTCAGCCAGATCGCGTTGTAAACGTGTATCGAGTTTCTGTTCATCTAAGGCCGGTTTCAAATCGATACTGATTTCCACTTTGTTTTTCTTTCGGATTTCATCCACCACAAACCGACTGATTGTGAGAATAATAGGTCCTGTTAGACCGAAATGGGCAAACATCATTTCACCAAATTCTTCTTTGGCTTTTTTGCCATTCACCCACACAACGGCATTCACATTTTTCAGACTCAGACCCTGCAGATCAGCGGCCAGAGTGCCCTTCGTAACCAGAGGAACAAGCGAAGGACGTGCCTCTTCAATGTTATGACCATGATGGGCTGCAAGTTGGTATCCATCGCCAGTCGAACCGGTAGCCGGATAAGATCGGCCTCCGGTGCAGATGATGACGTTTTTTGCATCAATCTGCATATTCTGACTGAACTTTTGTACCATGATTCCTGTAACTTTATTTGATTCGGTCATGATTTCAGTCACTTTCGACTCATATAAAATCTCCACTTTATTGCGGTTCATCCATTTCAGGAGTCCGGCAAGAACATCAGCCGAACTATCACTTGCCGGGAAAACCCTTTCGCCTCGTTCCACAACCGTTTCGACACCTTGTTCGTTCAATAGGCTGATTATATCTTCATTAAAGAACCTTTCAAAGGCATATTTCAGAAAGCGTCCCTGCGGGAAAATATTCCTGAAATATTCAGAGACTGGGGCATTATTGGTGATATTGCACCGGCCTTTACCGGTTATAAGCAATTTACGGCCAGCCTGACGCATTTTTTCAATGATAAGAACTCTGGCTCCCAGTTCTGCAGCTCTTCCGGCGGCAATGATTCCTGCCGGACCGCCACCTACAACCACAACATCATAACTTTTATGTAGCATTTTACCTCTCTAATGGCCGATTATTCAGCAATTTTACGGATCATACCTTTAAAAACACCACAATGGATCGGCATGAGAAAAAACCAATAAAGCCGTCCCAAAATACCTAACGGCCTGAAAGTAGCTGTTTGCTGGATGCTGCCATCCTGTTTAACGATGAATTCGAGCCAGGCTTCGCCCGGAACTTTCATTTCACCAAAGAGCAGCAAACGTTTTTCATCTTTATTGGCAAGCAATACACGCCAGAAATCAAGGGCATCACCGGCATAAATTTCTGTCGGACTTTTACGTCCTCGACGTATCCCGACTCCACCAAACAAACGATCGATAAATCCACGTGTATCCCAAAGCCAGTTCGCGTAATACCAGCCATTGTCTCCGCCGATTGTCCAGATTTTTTTGAAAGCAACTTCACTGTTTGCAGCTTTCAGAATCCTGACATCTTTATAACAGCCGTTGGTAGGTACTTCAATATAATTTACAATTCCATTATAAATCTTTTTGCTGGTTTGCGCATCTTTCCAGCTTGATAAAACATCGTTTTGCTCAATTTTATCAAATGCCAGTTCAATCGCTGTTTCATAATTAATAAGTTCGATTCCAAGCATTTCACGCAAATTGTTTGCTTTCCCGACAACTTCAGTTTTCATACTGAATACCAGGTTTTTAGCCAAAGAATAGGTAACAGATGTAACAAAATAGAGCCAGAAAGCAGACAGCTTTAACTGCACGAAAGGCATCACAATGATGCGGCGGTTAAGTCCCCGAACCTTGGCAAAACGGAGCAACATTTCTTTGTAACAAAGAATTTCAGGGCCAGCAATATCGTAGCTTTTGTTGAATGTTTCAGTTCGCATAATTACCCCGCCCAGATACTGAATGACGTTGCGGATAGCGATAAATTGTGAACGCGTAAGTACCCATTTTGGGGTTATCAGAATAGGCATTTTCTCAACCAGATCACGCATAATTTCGAAGGAAGCACTTCCTGAACCAATGATAATTCCTGCCCGAAGGGTGGTAAGGGCAAACTTCCCTTTTTGTAAAATATCTTCTACGTTTTTGCGGGAGCGGAGGTGCTTCGAAAGTTCTGTATCGTTCACAATACCACTCAGATAGATCACCTGTTTGGCTTCTGTATTTTCAATCGCCTCTCTGAAATTGCGTGCCGAAAGACTTTCCATATCGCTGAAATCACCTGTTGAGGAGGACATCGAATGAATCAAATAATACGCAACATCAATATCCTTTGGGATGAGATTCAGGCTGTCTTTTTTCAGAAAATCAACTTCAAGGAGCGTGATTTTCTCTTGCGGATATTTATGATAATTGAATCGTTTACTATCTCTTACACAGCAAACTACCTCATAATCACGCTCAAGGAGCACTGGGAGCAAACGCTGGGCGATGTAGCCTGTGGAACCGGTGAGCAGAACTTTCATTACTTTTACTTGTTATTTATTTGTAAACTATTCATAATCAGCCACTTTTACGAATAAAATTCATTGCGGTTTTCAGTCCGTCGGCAGCACTTGAGATAATTCCTCCGGCATAACCACTTCCTTCGCCCACAAGATACAAATTTTGGATTCCACTTGTTTCACCATCCGCTTCACGCAGCACCTGAATGGAAGAAGATGTTTTGCTTTCAAGACCCAATAGAATTCCTTTCTCAAAGCCCCGGATGCGCCTGTTGAAATCGGAAAGACCAACTTTTAAAGATGGAATAATTTCCGCTGGCAGAAGTTCCCAAAGAGGTAATACAGATAATTCGAGTGGATAACTGCTTGTGAGTGAATGGTTTTTAAGTTTTCCTGACAAGAAATCCGCTATGGAACAGGCAGGTGCCGCATATTGTTTTGTACGTCTGAAAAATTCTGATTCCAGTTTTTCGAGTATATCCAGCGCTTCCAAAGGACTAACCTTTCGGCCTGCCAGTGCATCAGGATGTATTCCTGCAACACAGGCTGCATTGGCAAACGCTCCGTTGCGCAGATAATGACTCATTCCGTTCACAATATTCATTTCGGCGTAGGCCGTGGCTGGAACAACCATGCCACCCGGGCACATGCAAAAGGAGTACACAGGGTGTTTTCCGTCGGCATCGGAAGTGAGCCGGTATTCAGCCGCTTTCACTCCGGGCAAGGATTTCTTTCCCCATTGTGCTTCGTTGATGAGTTCCTGTGGATGTTCCATGCGCGAACCAAGTGCAAAACCCTTGGTACGAAAAATCACTCCCCGTTTCATTAACATGCGGTAGGTTTCGAAGGCTGAATGACCAGGGGCGATAAATACCGCATCGGCATCCATATCACCACGACTTGTTTTGACTGAAAATGCTTTCCCGGGATGAATAATCAGGTCTTCAAGTTTCGTGTCAAAAAGTATTTTTCCACCGGCATCAGCGTACATTTTCCTCAGATTCTGCACAATAATTTTCAGATTATCTGTTCCGAGATGCGGATGTGCGAGAAAAGCAATTTCGGCCGGTCCACCTGCTTTGATATATGAAGAGAGGATAAATTTTCGTTCGGGAGAAATATGTTTGGATCGGGAAGTGAGTTTGCCATCAGAAAAGGTTCCGGCGCCACCTTCGCCGAAAGCGTAATTATTTGCCGGATCGAATGACCGGCCGGATTCGAAGGCGTGAATGGCTTTTTCGCGTTTGTTCACCTCCGATCCGCGTTCGATGAGGCTAGTTTCAAATCCGGCAAGTTGCAGGGCATAAGCACTAAAAAATCCGGCCGGACCGCTTCCAACGATCAGTATTTTTTTATTTCGTTTTGCATATGTAATTTGCAGCTCAGGATCTGTTTCCGAATTTGTCGCAGGAAGTTCATCCGAAAGCACAATAATACTCGTTAACCAATGGATATTCTGCTTGTTACGGGCGTCCAGACTTTTGTTGCTGATGTGGAAAGTGAACTTTTCGAAGCCAAGTTCGCGGCGTAGCAAACGATGGATATCATCATCAGAATAGTCTGTCGGAAGTTTGATGCTGATTGTTTTCTGGCCCATAAAGTAATTGCTTCAGGACGTAAAAATAAAACATTGCTTGAAAGATAGAAGAATAAGTTAGGATAAGGCCTTATTTCTTTGGCTTAATGCAGTCCTTTTACCTTTGGCAAAGCGGCTACAAAATCTTTCAGGTAGAAAGGTTCGAAATAGGCAACATTCTCAAATTGCTGATTTTCAAAGGCCGTCTGCGTTAAGGCAGCCATCGACCGTACAGAAGGATGAAAATCTTTAACAATCAATGCATTGGGATGAGTCAGCACGTTTTCGCATTTATTGGCCCCATCTCCAAAAAACCAGATCCGGCCCTTTTCAAGCAAGTCTGAGAAGGCATCTAAATCGATAATCAGTGCAGTTGTATCTGCTTTTTTATTTCCATGAATATCATAAAATGAAGTATAAACCTCCATCCGCCGGGCATCGATCATCGGACACAAAAGATCGTCAGCATGCAGTTTTCCGGCAAAGTTTTCGATAAATCCTTTTGCCATTCCTGTGAGCGTTTCCAATGCAATTAGTGGTTTATCAGCACCGTAGCAGATTCCCTTGGCTGTTGAAACACCAATGCGTAGTCCTGTATATGAACCTGGTCCTTTGCTAACTGCAACTGCATCTAAATCAGTGTATTTCAGACAACATTCTTCCATCACTTCGGCAATAAAAACTGAAACCAAACCTGCATGGGAACGAATATCGAAACTTTCGCGCATGGCCAGAAGTTCCCCTTTTTGGCTTATTCCAACCGAACAGACTGATGTAGCTGTTTCTAAGAGTAGAATGTTTGTCAATTCGTGAACCAAAGT
>CAZVKW010000050.1:0-22757 GCA_964627945.1 uncultured Lentimicrobiaceae bacterium | reverse complement strand
TTCGAACCCCCGACCAGCTGATTACAAATCAGCTGCTCTGGCCAACTGAGCTACACCGGCATTAGTTTAAGAACGTTATTTTGCATCAAAAAAAATGCAGCCCTTATCGAAAAGGACTGCAAAAATAGAAAGATTAATTCAAACCACAAAAACTTTTAATCAAAAATTCTCATTTTTTTTAAAATAGTTGTTTAATGGATTGAAATTTAGATGTTTACTTATTTAATAATTTTACCTTTATGCTTCTCCAATTGCTTTTTTAATGCGTCTATAGCAGCATCGGCCGCTTCTTCAAATGTTTTGTTTTGCTTCACAGCAAACAGGTCATTTCCTTTTAACATGATTTTTATTTCCGTAATCTTATTTTCCGGATCATCCGTGTTTTCTAATTTCAGAATAACCTCAGCCCCGATAATTTCTGCATGTTTTGCTGTTAGTTTTTCTAACTTGCTGGTTATGAATGTTTCAAGTTTTTGATCCGCCTTGAAGTGAACTGAATTGATCGTTACTTTCATAATGATTTCCTCCTTTTTTTTAAATATTAACCCTTAGGGTGTGCTTGTTGATGAATTTTCTTTAATTGTTCAATACTGTTGTGTGTGTATATCTGTGTAGCACTCAGACTACTATGTCCCAAAAGCTCTTTGATCGCCATCAAATCTGCCCCACTATTTAACAAATGGGTTGCGAAGGTGTGTCTGAGAACATGAGGGCTTGTTTTTCCAACTGTGGTTAGTTTGTTCAATTCCTGATGCACAATATGGTTGATCATCTCCGGATAGGCTTTATTACCCGTTTTTGTTACAAAAAGATGATCAGTAGATGTTTCGATGCTCTGATTCCGGAGACGGATATAAATCTTAACCAGATTCGCCAATTGAATATTTATAGGAATAATACGTTGCTTATTCCTTTTTCCATTTACTCTTACCTGATTTGAACCGAAATCAAAATCCGTTTCTTTTATTTGCGTAAGTTCTGACAAACGCATTCCAGTCTGGTAAAAAAGTTCAATGATAAGTTTGTTTCGGGCAATTTCGTAATCATTTTCTCCACTTGCCTGAAATTCATTTTCCATATCTGATTGAGGAATGAATACAGGTAGTCTTTTCTTTGTTTTTAATGACTTTATGGAGTTAACCGGAAATGAACTCATCAAATCCTCGCGTAAGCAAAAATTGAGATACGAACGGAGGGCGGTTGTTTTTCGGTTGATACTGCGATTATCAAGTTCCGAATTCTTCATTTCAACAATCCAGCTTTTTATCATGCCTGAATCAAGACCAGAAAGTTCAGATGAATCGTAAGCTATCATCAGAAATGTTTCAAACTGGTGAAGATCAGACTTGTAGGCTTTAATAGTGTGGGCAGAATAGCGCTTCTCGGTAGTAATATGATTGATATATAGGCTTACTGACATCGCAGAAAAAGAAAACTTTGTTGTAAAGTTAGTAAAAACTAACACTACAACAAAGTTTATTTTGAGATTCCGTAAAAAAACTTTCGCCCGGGATTAATTCTCCTCGGCCTGACGAAGCTGTTGAACGTAAATAGCTTTCAGTCTTTCTTCGCGGCTGACAACGGATGGTTTTGTAAATTTCTGACGTACACGCAGTTCCTTAACAACACCTGTCTTTTCGAATTTACGTTTGTATTTCTTTAAGGCCCGGTCGATGCTTTCGCCTTCTTTTACTGGAATAATAATCATGTTAAATAACTCTCTTTCTTTAAGTTAGTAATTAAATCTCTTTACGGGCTGCAAAAATATAAAATTAATCTTTACAGATGAAACATTTTTTACTTATTCAGCAAATTTTTATCAATAAACCTTGTCATCGCTTCATAAAGGTGCAATCTCGCATTATCTCCACTGATCCCATGCTTTCGATTTGGATATATCAGCAACTCAAATTGTTTATTGGCTTTTATCATTGCATTGATGAACTCCATTGAATTCTGAATGTGTACGTTATCATCAGCACTTCCATGTACAAGTAATAAATTCCCTTTCAGTTTATGGATATAATTCACTGGTGAATTTTCATCATAGCCCGATGCGTTTTCCATCGGACGCTGCATATAACGCTCAGTATAGATATTATCATAATTTCTCCAGTTGATGACTGGCGCAACTGCGATAGCTGATGTGAAGTAATCAGCTCCTTTCGTAATTGCCAGACTCGAAATATAGCCCCCATAACTCCATCCAAAAATTCCGATGCGGGTACTGTCAACATATGGAAGGTTTCGCATAAATCGGGCACAATTTATTACATCTTCTGTTTCATACTTGCCAAGTTCCAAATATGTCATTTTTTTGAATTGTTCGCCCCGTGCAGCGGTCCCGCGCACATCTACCGAAACAACAATCACTCCTTTTTGGGCGAGCATATGAAACCAGAGAAAATTTTGCCTTCCCCATGAATTGGTTACTATTTGAGATCCCGGACCTCCGTAAACATAGAAGAGAACCGGATATTTTTTTGTAGAGTCAAAATCGGAAGGCAGGATTTTCCATGCATTCAGTTTTATGTCCTCCCCATTTGGCAAAACAAAAGATGGATCAGATATTTCGAAAAACTCAAGTTTAGACAATTTTAATCCGGATAACATCTCCATATATTCTTCATTTTTCTCGAGAATGCTGATTTCTTTTCCGTCTTCCTGATTGAGGCTCGTATAATAAGGTGTATTTGCAGTGCTGTTCTGATTTATGAAATAGCTGAAATTGCTATTGAAAAATGCATCATTGGTTCCAGCATAGTTTGTTAGCTGCGTTATTTTGCCTTTCATATTTACTTTAAAAACTTGTCTGTCTATGGGGGAAGTTTTGGTGCTTTGGAAATACACAGAGAAATCGACGGGGTTAATTCCATATACTTTGCTCACCTCCCAATCACCTGAAGTAAGTTGTTTTTCTTCACTACCATTGATGTTATAAAGGTAAATATGATTAAACCCACTTTTTTCGCTGGTGAGAATGAATTGCTTTTTGTTGGGCAAAAAATGAAGATTGTCGTTTATCTCGATGTATCGAGGATTATTTTCGGTATAAATAACTTTATAAGATCCTGTCGAAACATCTGACAAGAGGATTTCCAACGAGTTCTGTAAACGGTTCATTCTTACAATTGCAAGTTTTCCTGGATCTTCTGACCATTTCACACGAGGTAGGTACTGATCGTTTTCCGAACCTGTTTCCATTCTTATACTTTGTTTGGTGTCAAGATGATATACAAGTATATCCACTTTTGAAATATTTTCTCCGGCTTTAGGATACTTATAACGATACAATTCTGGATATAATCCATTGTAAATTTCAAGCTGATATTCTTTTACAGCTGATTCGTCGAAACGGTAAAATGCGATCTTACGACTATCCGCTGACCAGAAAAAAGCCTGTGTAAACTCAAATTCTTCTTCATATACCCAATCTGTTGAACCATTGATGATTGTATTTATTTCACCATCGTGGGTAATCTGTTCTTCTTTTGAATCCTGTATATGCTTGATGTATAAGTTGTTATCACGAACGAACGCGATCATATTTCCATCAGGAGAAAAAGTTGCCGATTGTTGTTTTCCATTTTCTGAAACTTGAAAAAGTTTCTTATTTGCCAAATTGTAGCAGAAATAATTCGATTTTGATGATCGGCGGTAAATGGCTTGTGTTTCAGTTGCTATAAGGAGTTTCTGGTCATCATTACTAAAACTAAAACTATTCAACTGGATTGGTGTCGTACTTCCTTCCGGAATTAAAGTATTGATATTGAGCAAAGTATTAACTAATTCACCTGTTTCATATTTATAAATGTTCAACAAACTGTCGTTCAGCATGGAATATGTATCACCATTTTTAAAGGAGGTTATACCTTTTACGGTTTTCGGATTATACTTACTTCCTGACCAAATATCTTCTAACGTAATCTTGTTTGTAACCTGCCCAGATAAGGTGAATGAAGTCGTGATCATTACCACGGAGAGAACGATTTGCTGAAGTATTTTCATAATGGTTTTTTTGTCAAAAGTATGAATTAGGTATGAAAGGATCATTTGCAGGATTCAGAATGTTTTGTAATTTTGCCATCCTTTCGAAAAGGAAACATTTTCTAAGGGACGTTAGCTCAGTTGGTTTAGAGCGCTTGCTTGACAGGCAAGAGGTCACTGGTTCGATTCCAGTACGCCCCACCCACTAAACAAAGGTTTCAGCAGATTTACTACTGAAACCTTAATTTTTAAAATGGTTCTTCAACCATAGGATATCCTGATGGTTTATGTGCAAACTTAAAACTGATACCCAGACTGGTAATTGCATAAGAATCATAAGGAAAACCTGCCGTTTCTATTTCAAGTTGATCACTCTTCATCCAACGATCTGAAGCTTCGAACCATATTCCCCAGTTGTAATTCAGTTTATATTCTGCTTCAAAACCAAAAATGAAGAGACCCTCTAATGCCCTTCCCCCAATTCCGCTTCCGGCTCCGTGCCCGCGCAATGAAATCAGATAATCATCAGATAATCGGTGTAAATCAGTATTGAAAAAGCAAAGTCCAAAACCGGTAAAAGCACTGAAATAGAATAATTGATTTCTATTGTAAGGGATAAATATGTTCTTCAGATTGACACTTGCTGTGAGATTTGTTTCATAGAGTTCGGTATTGAAATACTTATCCATTTGTTCATTTACTCCGCTCAGTGCAGAATAAATCAACTGACCACGCACTTTTAACAATGGGTGGATTTCGCGGTTCAAAACAAGATTAGCATTGAATTTCCATTCGTTTTTGGGAATACTTACGGGGAGGAAAGCTTTTTGCTTGACATCAGTATATGCAACAGATGGTCCACCACCAACCGAAACAATCCAGTGGGGTTTATATGCATCATATTTATTTTGAGTTTTCTGTCCTGAAAGAAATACAGGTACAAGGAGTAAAAAAATAATGATCCAAAATTGTTTGATACACCTGATATTTGAAAGACTGTAATTGGTTTGCAGCTTCTTATTATAACTCATAAAAATCCGTGAAAGTCCGCTAAAATACAGTTTTTTATTTATCAGAGAATAAGGTCAACAGTTGTTCAGCTTTTATACGTTTCGCTATAATCTCCGATTTTTCATTCAGAACATATATAACTGGGGTTGAATAAATATCAAATAAATCATGAAAATCTGGGGTAAGACTGCGTGTCCCGTTCACGTTAATCCAGTTTTGTTGATTGTTTTTTATAAATTGTTTCCATTCTTCGATATCTGCACCAACGTTTATCGCATACACTTCAAAAAGGCTATTATTCTCTTTGTAAAGTCTTTTTAATTCGTTTAGTTCTTTTTTGCAAATGCCGCAATCATGGTCCCAGAAAAATAAAACTGTATATTTTGATTTTATCTCATGGTAGCTTCGGAATGCACCGGCTGTATCTACCAGCCACAAATCCGGTGCTTTGCAACCGATCATCAGATTCCGGAGCTGATCTGCTTTTTCCATGATTTTTTGCCTTATTGATGGACTCGTGCCCGCGATTTCTGTTTTGCTGAAGTAGTTGTCTGACAGATAGATAAATGCCTTATCAAGTCCCATAATTTTAGGATACTGATATTTCGAGGTAAAATGCCAGATGATATAATCTCTTACTTCGTGGTTGTTAAGAGTCAATGAAAGGATTTTTTCTACTGAATTAATCACTGAATCAGGATGTTGCATGGTAAGCAGATCGGTATAGGTTTCAAGCTTTGGAGGAAGCATTGGGGTATGCAATAATCTGCTGTCAGAAAGGTCATAATTGTCCCAAAAATGATTTTTCTGATAGAAAAAAGCTTTTCTGGCATCGTTTTTCAGGGAATCTGGAACAGGAACTTCGGTCATAGCTTTTAAAAGGACAGCATAATAAGTATCAGGATGTTCTGAAATTTCTTTTCGACGGTATTCTTTCAGTTCCTGTTGTTGCTTTTCAATTTCTGATTTGACAGAATCACTAAGAACATGACTATCCTTTTGATTTTCAGTCATTTTCTGGAGAGCTCCAATGGATTCATATATTTTATTGGTGAACATCAGATGCTTGATAAACAATGCATTTTGTTCGTTTCCATTGGAAAGGATACTGCTGATATTAAAATTACTGTCGGCCTGTATGGAGAAATTCTGCTCTGAATCAATCAGGATTTCGAGCAGTTTCACCTTGGCAGGACTTACAAACATATAAATTCCACCGGGAAGTTCTTTATTACCCTTGAATTCGAATTGATTCTGCTGGTTTCTACTTGTATCAATGATCTGAAATCGTTCACCCTGATATCTTGTAAGGTAAATGATAGAATCAGCTTTACCATTGATTATTAACTGAATATCAAAGGAATTTTGCGAAAATCCATTTTTTGAATAAAAAACAAAAAGCAAGATTAGCACCAGAAATGCACCTGAAAATATATTGGAAAATCTTTTCAATTCTTTACGATTTAGCTGACAAAGATACACAGCCTGCTCCATTCTTCTGAAAACATAATTTCTTTGGATTCTTAAAAAAATTGGTCTTATAACTTGTTATGAAGAAAAAAAGTTTGGAATCAAAAAGGCATTTCTTTGATCTTTATCTTTGTTTGGTTGTCTGATCTGATTGATCTTTCCGAATTTCTTTGAAATGAATTTTATAATGTGATGTAAGTATATGAATAAGAGAAAGATAATTATTTCTATATTATTATTTCTGTTTGTTGTTAATGGCTTATTTTCACAGCAAAAGCTGAGAGTTGGATTCTATAATCTTGAAAACTTTTTTGATGTTTTTACTGATTCATTAAGCGATTACAATGATTTTACCCCTCAGGGAAATCAGCATTGGGATTATAATCGTTTTCAAACCAAACGGAACAATACATTTAAAACAATTCTCGCGATGGGAGAGGGGGAGCCTCCGGCATTGCTTGGTTTCTGTGAAGTTGAAAATGAGGTTGTACTTCGTGAATTGATTTACAAAACGCCTTTAAAAAGCTTTGATTATCAATATATTAATTATCCGTCACCCGATCGTCGCGGAATAGATGTTGCACTCATTTACCGTAAACAATTGTTAACATTACTGGAAAGTCGTGTGATTAGAATTAATGATCCGCATGATCCGGGTTTCAAAACCAGAGATATTCTCTTTGCTTCCTTTCTTTCCGGAAAAGATACAATCCGTTTTTTTATAAATCACTGGCCTTCGAGATATAGCGGAACCCTGGCCACTTTCGAGAAACGTGTCCTTGTTGCTGGAATATTAAAACATCAAACAGATTCTATTTTGTTGCAAAACCCTCATTCAAAAATAGTTATCATGGGCGATTTTAATGATTGCGCTGAAGATATCAGTATGCGTGAGACCTTGAAGGCTTTGCCCATTGGATCGGATTGTATTGAGTATTGTCTGTTCAATCTATTTAACCAGAATTCTGAACTTGGTTTTGAAGGTACGCTTAAGCACGAGCAACAATGGCAGATTTTTGATCAGATTATCGTATCGGGTTTTCTGCTTTCTGATACGCTTGGATTGCATTATGTAAACGAAAGTGCCCGGATTTTTGCTCCGAAATTTCTATTGACTCAAGATGAAAAATACTCGGGTACAAAGACTTACAGGACCTATATGGGTCCAAAATATATTGGTGGTTACAGCGATCATCTTCCGGTTTATATCGATTTAATTGGGAATCTGACTCCGCCAAAGTGAGACAATGTAAGGAGCAATTTCTTCCAGATTGTAAATATGATCAACACTTCCGGTTTTGATCGCAGCACCTGGCATAGTTCCAACCTCAGCAGTTTCGGGATTTTGTGCGATGGTTAATCCTCCAAAAATTTTAATTTGTTTTATTCCAAAGGCCCCGTCATGGTTTGCTCCGGTAAGAATAATACCGATCAAGCTTTTGGTGTAAGCTCTTGCTGCTGTTTCAAACAAAATATCGATCGAAGGTCGCGAATAATTTATTTTCTCTTCATTGCTTAAACTTAGTGTAAAGTCCTCTTCAACAAGAAGATGCATATTCGGAGGAGCGATATATACATAGCCGTTCTGTATAAAATCTCCGGGATCAGCCTCTTTAACTTTCAAATGCGACTGTTGACTTAAATAAGTTGTTAAATAGCTGTCGGAATGCGGATTAAGGTGCTGTGTAATAATAATAGGAAGGTCAAATTCTGCAGGAAGCCCTGAAATAAAGGTCTTCAATGCGTTTAGTCCGCCAGCTGATGACCCGATTACAATTGCCTTATACACAGTGAATTACTTGATCATTTTTTTCTTGTAAATCTTTTCTTTATGATCGATAACCTGAAATAGGTCATAAACATCTGTAAACATAAGATTTTCTTTTGAACCAAGACCAAGAAAACCACCTTTTACCAGACTATCGGTAAACAGATTCACAACTTTATTCTGAAGATCTTTATTAAAATAGATGAGAACATTGCGGCAGATGATCAAATTCACTTCAGCGAATACGCTATCCGTTACCAAATTGTGTTCTGCAAAAACAACATTTTTTTTAAGGGAAGGATTGAAGATAGCTGAATCGTAGTTGGCAATGTAGTAGTCAGAAAATGAGTGAGTTCCTCCGGATGCCTGATAATTGAGTGTATATTCCTTAATTCTTGAGAGCGGATAAATGGCTTTTTTAGCTGTTTCGAGAACATCCGGATTAAAATCAGTGGCATAAATCTGTGTCCGGTCATACAAGCCCTCTTCCTGTAAGAGAATTGCAAGAGAATAGACTTCTTCTCCAGTTGAACAACCGGCATGCCATATCTTCAAATACGGATAAGTTTTTAAGATGGGTAAGACTTCATTTCGCATGCTTCGGTAGAAACCCGGATCGCGGAACATCTCTGTAACATTGATCGAAAGATCGCGGAGCAATTGGTCAAAATAGCCTTCAGAATGTAAAACAAAATGTTGAAACTGAGAAACACTTTCGAGTTTTAAGTTGGTGATCCGGTGAAGAATGCGTCGCCTGATATGTGCTTTATTATAGTTACGAAAATCGTAACCATATATTCTGAAAACAGATTCAAACAATAAGTCAATTTCCGTATTCTGAATAAGAATCTGACGCTCAGCTTGCTGCATCTGATTTATTTGTAGGTAGTTAAGGCCTTCGAAAGAAGTTTTTTAAGTGCTTCAGGTCTGAATGGTTTGCTCAGGTGATAGTCCATACCAGCTCTGAAACATTTTTGTTTATCTTCATGAAATGCATTGGCTGTAGCAGCAATGATAACAACCGGTTGTTTTATCTGATGTAGTTTCTCATGATTACGGATAGAAATTGTTGCCTCTAACCCATCCACTTCTGGCATTTGAATATCCATGAAGATAACATCATACTTATTATTTAGGTGAAGTTCAACTGCCTGCCTTCCGTTTTTGGCCAGATCACAATGATATCCAAGCTGTTGCAAACTGTGAATTGCGACTTTTTGATTGATAGCATTATCTTCGGCAACTAAAATCTTCAGTTTGGCAATTACATCAGGATCAGTGATTGTTTCGTATACTTGTTGATAGGATTCAGCTTTTGTATAGGGTATTTCGAACCAGAAAGTAGAACCTTTACCCAGTTCACTTTCGAGGCCGATATGACCATCCATCACCTTGATCAGACTTTTACAAATTGCCAGACCAAGTCCAGTTCCACCGAATTTACGGGTGATTGAGTTGTCTGCCTGACTAAATTCTCTGAAAAGTTTCCCTTTCGACTCTTCATCGATTCCAATTCCGCTATCTATTACCGAAAATCTCAGATAATCAAGATTTTCCGATAGTTTTATTTCTAGCCTTATACCACCATTTTCAGTAAATTTAATGGCGTTATTGATCAGATTGCTTAAAATCTGGCGTAATCGGAGCGGATCTCCAAGAATATGGGAATGGATTTTATCTTCAATAGAATAGCTCAGGTCAAGATACTTGCTCTGTGCATTAAACCTCATGAGCGTGACGATGGTATCGATCTCTTTTTTTAGATTAAGATTGACTTTTTCAACAGATACAATCCCTGCTTCAATCTTCGAAAAATCGAGGATGTCATTGATGATATGCAATAAGTTTTCTCCTGAAACCTGAATAAGGTTGAGAAATGCCCTTTGTTCCTCAGTGAGTTCTGTTTCTGCCAGAATATTGGCCATGCCCAGAATTCCGTTCAATGGAGTTCTGATTTCATGACTCATATTCGAAAGAAAGATAGTTTTGGTATAATTTGCTTGCTCGGCTGAATGACGGGCTTCCATTATATCTCTTCGCAACTGATCGCGTTCGTTTTCGATTATTTCAAGATTTTGTTTTGTGACGTTGGTTTCAAGCAACATATTTACTCTGGAGATCAGTAGTTCTGGAATTACCGGTTTCGTAAAAAAATCTAAACTGCATGACTTCTTTCGCAAAAGCGATTTGAATTTGTTGCTGTAGGCTGAAACAATAAAGATGATTGGTACGTGCTTTGTGAAATCGTTACCCTGCAGCAACTTAACCATTTCATAACCATCGATTTCAGGCATCTGAACATCGATAATGATCAGCGCAGTATCATTCAGCATGGATTGCTGTATCGCATCATTTGCGGTATATACTTGTAAAACAGGAATATCAGTAAGATGCAAGATCTTTTTACTCGATTCCAGATCTACTGTTCTATCATCAATGAGAAGTACATTTACTTTTCTTTCCATTCTGATATTCAAGTATTTACCAGAAAAAATCAAGTTTGGCTTATGATTTTCCGGTAAATGATTGTTTTGTTTTCTATTTAATCGAAATGCTTTTAAAAAATTATTTCGTTAGTTGTCGATGAATCAGGATTCTACCAATTTTCAATCCTATTTGAATTTAAATACAAGCACTATGCCATAAAGTTTAGGCCAGTATTTGATCTGATTGAAAAGGACTCAGACGTTTCATTTCATGTTCTTAACATTTAGCTATTTACTAAAATCTGAAAAACTTCGAATATAACTCTTAATCAAAACATTGTTGGATTCTCTGCACGAAATTTAAATGCTTTTTTTGATTGTTATGACAAATGTAAAAAGTATCTAATTGAAAAGTAATAAGTAACTTTTTTTTTTAAAATATGGTTTACGATGAAATTGAGTGTTAAAATTGTTTCAAAATGGGAAATTTGTTCCCTTACTGATAATAATTATTAGAAATACATGTGAATGATATCTATTGATAGAGCCAGACACGAAGCAATGAAAGTAGTTTATCAGTGTTGACAGGTTTCGCGAGATATTCATTTGCACCTGCCGCAAGACATTTTTCACGGTCATCTTTCATCGCTTTGGCAGTAAGAGCGATTATTGGAAGCTTTTTATATTTGCTATCACTTCGAATGAGTCTCATTGCCTGATAACCATCCATTTCCGGCATCATAATATCCATCATGACAAGATTTATAAGTGGATTTGCATGGAGTTTCTCTATACCATCTTTTCCGTTTTTTCCAATGACTATCTTTACATTATACGACTCAAGAACACTCGAAAGTGCAAAAACGTTCCGCATATCGTCGTCAACTATCAAAATAGTCTTCCCGTTCAAAACATCTTCCCGGTTATGCAGCTTCTTCAGAATTTCCTGTTTCTTCTCCGTTAATTTTGATTCAAGCTGATGAAGGAAGAGAGTAGTCTCCGAAAGTAATCTTTCAAAAGAACGTGCTCCTTTTAATATAATGCTGTCAGCGTAACGCTGTAATTTCATATCCTCTTCTTTTGTTAATTCGTGACCTGTATAAACCACAATTGGCAAAGAGTTTAATTGCTCATCCTTTTTTATCAATTCGAGGACTTCAAAGCCTGTCATATTTTTCAGACCCAAATCGAGAATCATACAGTCAAACTTCTCATTTTTAAGTCTTTCCAGAGCGGCTTCTCCAGAATCTACTTCTATTATCTGAATATGTTCATCTGCAAGTAGATTATGAATACTTTTTCGCATAATATCCTCATCTTCAACAACTAATAACTTTTTCATTGAGTTGAGAATGACATCTTCAATGCGATGAAAGGCTTCTTCCAGTGATTCTTTGCTGACAGGTTTATGAAGATAACCGATGGCGCCGCCTTTGAGAGATTTGGCCGTTTTATCAGATGCTGATACAAAGTGAACAGGGATATGTCTTGTACGTGCATTTTTCTTTAATCTGTCTAATACTTCATAACCATCAATTCCTGGCAGACCAATGTCTAGAATGATTGCCGTTGGTGTATAAAAGTCGGCATAATGCAAACCTGATTCGCCATCATTGGCAATCAGGCATTTAAACTTATGTTCGTGTGCAAGGTCATAAAGTAAACGCGAAAAATTCAGATCATCCTCAATTACAAGCAATACTTTGTCGCCTTCGAGTAAGGAATTCCGGTCGTCATTTGCCTCAGCAATGACAATTTGTTCTTTAACAGAATCACTTGTGATTTGTTTCTTTGCTTTAGGTTTTTCCTCTTTTTCCTCAATAGAGGGCTGTTTATCAATTACTTCCTGAATGTTCAATGATTGATCAGCCAGAGGATGCCTCAAGGGCAGGAAAAGGGTGAATGTTGTTCCCAGTCCTTCTTTACTTTCAACCATAAGTTCTCCACCAAGCAATGTAGTGAATGCTTTCGAAATGCTCAAACCAAGGCCTGTACCTCCATATTTTCTTGATGTGGTGCCATCAGCCTGTTTAAATGCTTCAAAAATTACCTGGAGTTTGTCTTCAGGAATTCCAATTCCGGTATCCGAGACTGCAAATGCAATGATATCCGTATTTTGGAGGGCTGGATTTGATATCGTTTCATGGTTTTTTACCCGATATACATTCAGGGTTACACTTCCTTCATGGGTAAATTTCAATGCGTTGGAATACAGATTCTTAATAATTTGATTTACTCTTTGAACATCGGAAATGATGAATTCCGGCAAGTGATTACCAATATTAACAAAGAGTTCCAGACCTTTTTTCTCTGCCATAGCTCCAAAACTCTTCAAAATAAAGGATGAAAGGTCGTCAAAATACAGATTTTCAAAATGTAAATCAATCTTACCAGATTCTACTTTACTCAGATCGAGAATTTCATTGATTAGCTCTAGTAGATCGGTACCTGATGCATTAATGGTTTTGGCAAATTCAAGTTCTTTGGGATCGAGATGTTGCTTTTTATTATCTCCAAGCAACTGACTTAGAACCAAAATACTATTGAGTGGTGTGCGAAGTTCGTGCGACATATTGGCCAGAAATTCAGATTTGTATCTTGATGCCTGTTCAAGATCGGTGGCTTTTTGTTCGATGTCTTTTCGCGCAAGTTCGAGCTCCTTATTTTTTTGTCTTATTGCATCACGTTGAATTTCAAGTGCTTTTGTGCGTTCTTCAAGTTCTTCATTGGTAACTTTTAATTCTTCCTGCTGGGTTTGCAGATGTTCTTCGGATATCCTCAGTGCCTGCGTTTGTTCCTGCAATTCTTCGTTTGCCTGTCGGAGTTCTTCCTGTTGGATGGCCAGTTCATTGGCTTGTTCTTGCGTCTGAACGAGTAATTTCTTAACCTTTTCGGAGGAAGTTACAGTTTGAATAGCGATGGCCATATTTATCGATGCCATATTTAAAAACTGAATAGTCAGTTCCGGAACTTCGCTGATAAGTCCAAGTTGAATCACACCAAGTGTCTGGTCATCAAATACTAAAGGACAGAAAAGATATGTAGATAATGAAATAATCTTATCACCAAGATTCAGTTTAATCTTGTCTTCTTCAGGTAATGTTATTGAAATTATTATTTTATCCTTGGCAACCTGTCCGATGATTCCCTGACCTTGCTGAATAAATTCATTTGCTGTATTTATTTGATTATCAAAGGCATATGCCGATTGTAAAATAAATACATCCTTTTCGGTATCGAGAACGTATAAATAGCCAGTTTGTGCTTCCAGATACTGAGCAACAAAAGTTAGGGTGTTTGAAGCAAGATTTGATATGTCGTTTTGTCCACTGAGTTCAGTGTCCAGTTTATTGATACCGGTCTTTAGCCAATCCTGATTTTTATTATAAACAGCATTTTGCTGTAAGGTCTGAGTCATACTGAATAATGCAATATTCAGCGTGTCATGTTCACTTCGCGGGACTACAGAAATGGAGTAATCACCTTTTGCGATGCGATTTGCCTGATCAACAACCTGTTTGAAACTTTCGACCATCTGGTTCATCGATTTTCCCAGAATATCATTTTCACTTCGAATTTCAACTTTCTCATTGTAATCCCCTTTAGCCATGGATTTGGCAACGTTGGCATAGGATTGAAGTGAGTTTACCAATCGGTTATAGGTATCTACCATCTCTCCAATCTCATTGTTTGGAGCCTTTATCACTTTATTGTCGAGATGGCCGACAGCAACCTGTTTACCCCAGGAAGATAATTGTTTGATTGGTGAAACAAACCAACGTGTTACTAGTATAGAAGTGAAGAATACAAGAAGTATTGTTATGATAAAGGAAATCTTCACAATATCAGATAGTTTTCGGGCATAGGCAAATGCTTCCGAATGCTCAATTTCTTCAATCAATACCCAGTTAACACCCAAAGGTTGCAAATAATTCAGATTACGGTAAATGCCCAAAACATATTTCTGATTACCGTCAGAGTCATAAGTTGAAACTTTTTCTTCATCTAGTTCGGCTGTTTTAAGCATGTTCTGGTTATTTTGATATTGCAGGAAAAACAACCAGTCTTTCACTTTTTTGTTGTCAATTTCTTTTACAAGTATTTCATTTTCAGCACCAAATCTCATTGCAGACCTTAATAAACGATCTTTTCCAACGATATAGGCCTGTCCGGTTTCACCATAACCAGCATCCTGCCTGATTATCTGATTGATGCGGTCCATTGTTACCTGAAGGGCTATCAGACCGATGAATGATTTATTTTCGTCATAAACAGGCTGAATAAAAAAGCCGGATAATCTTTTTAAGGAAGGATCATAAAACTCAAGATCGGAGAATATTAATTTTCGTTCATCAATTGCGGTCCGACATGCTGTTGCAAACTTGGAATAACGGTTCGGACCACTGAAAATATTGGTTCCCAAATCATTTTCCTGTCTTAGACTAAACAGGATATTGCCTTTGTTGTCAAGGTAATAAATGTCGTAATACCCCTTATTGCGGGCTAAATCTTTAAATTCATCTCGATGCGACTCCGTAACTATATTCCAGTCGCCATTCCCGACAAAACGTGAGAAATCATTATTATTTTCCTTATAGCCTGTTTTCAGATCCTTAATAAATTCAATATCAAGTTTTTGATGACTATTTAATTCAAGAAAGTCAACGATTTCTTTGAAAAAGGTATTGATGTATTCAACGCGTAGCTGTGACGTGGTGTTAAGAGATTTTTCAGCAACAATGGTAAGCCCATGATAAGCATTCAGGAAATTGATAAAACTGATAGAAGCAAGTGGAATGATAGAAATAGCCAGAAACCATATCAGGAGCGATTTCCCCACACCGATATATCTCAAAGATTTAAAAGAAAGCTTAATTTTTTGCCACGTGCTCGCAGAATTATAGTCGAGGTTTTCCATGCAATCGGTTAAAGTTTATTATTTAACGCTTGTGTATTTTTCAATTGTCTTATATAACTCACTTGGATTAACAGGCTTGGTAATATAAAAATCCATTCCTGCTTCGATGCATTTTTCGCGATCACCTTTCATAGCGTGTGCTGTCATAGCAACGATCGGAATATGTTTTCCACTCGTTAATTCATGAGTCCGAATAGCGCGTGTTGCATCATATCCATCCATTTCAGGCATTTGAACATCCATCAGAATCAAATCAAAATGATTTCTCTTGGCTTCTTCCAGGGCGCTTTTTCCATTTTCAACGGCTTTCACTTTCCATCCTTTTTTCTCGAGAAGCTGGATAATGATCTTGCGATTAATAATCTGATCCTCAGCTACAAGGATTAAAAGCTGATCACCTTCTGATTTTTGAACATCTATGGAACCAGTTGATTTTGAAACCTGTTGACTTTCGTTGCCAAATTTCTTGATTAGGAGAGTTTTTAAATCATTTTGAAGCACAGGTTTCGTCAGAAAGTCAAATTTTTCAGCCCTCTGGAGTTTTAGCACTTCGATATTGGCTTTACTTGGCGACAGAAGAATGATTTCCGGTTTTTTATGATCTTTTGTCATTTCGATGATTCTGTCTGCAACTTCAACACCGGTCAGATCAGGAAGGAAGTAATCGATTAAAATGAGGTCGTAATTCTCCTGATTGATTTGTTTTTCAACTTCATCAAGCGTTTTGACGATTTTATTCTGTATTTCCCAGCAATCCAGAATGGAGGTAATAATTCGAGCTGACTGTTCATGATCTTCTACCACCAAAACCTTGTAGAGTTCATTTTGTTTATTTAGTTCAATTTCCCAAGGTTTTTCCTTTTGATCACCCAGAATCATGTTTAATCTGAAACTAAATCTGCTTCCTTTGCCAAAAATACTTTCGACTTTGATCTGACCTCCCATGAGGTTAACGAGTCGTTGTGAGATGCTTAATCCTAATCCAGTACCACCATGGGTTCTGGTGGTCGATGTTGCTGCCTGTGAATATGACTGGAACAAAGAATTGATCTTGTTTTCAGGAATCCCGATACCTGTATCTATAACTGAAAATTCAATGGATACCTGTTCTTCAACGAGATCAGTCATCTGAATATAAATCCCTACTGTCCCTTCTTCAGTGAATTTGATCGCGTTACTTAAAAGGTTTATCAATATCTGCCTGATTCTTAAAGGATCCCCAATGATAATATCGGGAATGGTCGGATCAATTTCACAGATAAATTCCAGTTTTTCCTGAAAAACTTTGACAGACAATAAATTGACAACTTTTTCAATTACTTCGCGCAGACTGAATTCAATTTCTTCGAGTTCAAGTTTATCGGCCTCGATCTTTGAAATATCAAGAATTTCGTTGATAATATCGAGAAGTGACTCTCCTGAATTTTTAATATCAAGGAGGCGTTCGCGCTGCGTTGACGAAATATCGTCATCCATAAGTCCCAGATCAGCCATGCCGATAATTCCGTTGAGAGGTGTTCTGATTTCATGGCTCATGGTTGCCAGAAAAGCACTTTTAGCTGATGTAGCTTCCTCTGCTATCTGTTTTGAAAGATTGAGTTCAGCCACTGTTTTTTCGAGCTTACGGGTTGTTTCCTCAAGAGCATTTTTATGCTGGAAAAAATCAATAAAAGCTTTTATCTTACTTTGAAGTATCTCAAGATCAAGAGGTTTGTAAAGGTAATCAACAGCTCCAGATTCATAACCTTTAAAAATATGCTGCCGTTGTTTCGAAATAGCAGTGACGAAGATAATCGGGATATGTTTGGTCCTTTCGGAGCTGCGCATGATCTCTGCAACTTCAAAACCATCCATTCCCGGCATCTGAACATCCATCAAAACAAGAGCAATATTATTTTCGAGCATGATGCTCAAAGCCTCGTTGCCCGAATTTGCTTTTAAAATGATCAGATCATCATTTTCGAGTATGCCTTCCAGAGTTAGCAGATTCTCCGGCCGGTCGTCGACGATTAACACTTTGAATTTCGGTTTATGGATCATAGCAATTGGTTTTATCGAAGTTTTCAAATTACGTATGTTTGTCTATAGCAAAAATAATATATTACCGCTTAGTTTCGATCTTTTGATGATCGCTCACACAAATCTTTAAATGCACAATATTTGCATGCATCCGTTTCAGTTGTTTGATTAAACTCGAGCTCTGGATTAAATATCTCATTTACAATGGAATCAAGGATTGTTTTGATTTCTGATGCAGAACAGTTTCCATCTTTAATCTGCAAAGGAATAATTCCGGAAGTTGTTCTTAAAAGCTTATAAACGCCAGCCATATTGAATGAAATATCCATGCCCTGAACATTATTTTGCATCAGATATGTATAGATAATCAATTGGAATGCTTTGGGTCTGGAAGTTAGTTCATTAATATTTAAATTGTTTATTTTCAGATCAGTATCTATAACTTTACCTGTTTTGAAATCAATTATTCTCGTTTCTCCGTTCAGATTGTCAATCCGGTCAATTTTACCTTTAAGTTTCCATGGAATTGAAATCCCGTTTTGGGAGATTTCTGACATCACAAAATATTCTGCCTCCAGATCTTTAATTATCAGAATGTTACCATCTTCTATCAGTTTCTTTTCATTTCTGACAAAATCATTCCATAATTTATGGATTACTTCAAAAATGAGTTTGTTTTTTCCGAATTCAGGTACTGCACTTTGTGTTACTGACCGAAAAGCATCAAGAAGAATCCTGTCCGAATTTTTATAGCAATCTACTTTAATTGGTTGATTCTTATTGTTTTCATACAGATTTTCGAGAGCTTTGTGAAGGATGTTGCCAATTGTATTTGCAGCGATAAGTTCATCATCCATCTCAGGTTCGCGAATTCCCAAAACATCTGAAAGGACAAATCTCAAAGGACAAGTCAGATAATTGGATAAACTGCTGGCTGAAAAACCGGAAATGGCTTTTCTAGATACTTTTGCGAGTATATCAGGAGTTTTTTCAATCGATATTGGTGTACTGATTTTGCCGGAAGTTAAGGGCAGTGTTTCAATGATTTCTTCAATGTCAAGCAAAGGATTCAGTTTTGCTAGTTCGCGGCTGATTTGCATGATAAACCGGCTTTTTTCACCGCCACCAAAAGCATCTGATTCGGTATTGTAATACAGATTAATTTCATCCGCTGACTGCAACAATCTGAAGAAATGATAGGCAAAAACAGCTTGTTTATGTGCATAATCGGGCAAGCCGGTCAGTCGACGAATATCATGAGGAATGAAGGAGTTATTACGACGATCAGCAGGCAGAACACCTTCATTGACCGAAAGCATATGAATTGTTTTAAAGTCGAGGTTACGTGTTTCCAGCAATCCCATAACCTGCATTCCACTCAAAGGCTCACCATAAAAACTAACGGGATATGAAGGCGCTAATTGATTGATTAGCATCAGTAAACTGCGCAAATCGACCAGTTCAGGATTTGTACTTATCAGATCCGATAGTCTTTTTAGTAATTTACCTGCAGCATTTATCTGATTGATAAACAATATATTAGAAGAAAAATGTTCGTTCTTAATGAAAATTTGATATGCAGATTCAACCAGTAATAAGAGTTGTTTTAAGGCGATGAGCGGATCTTTTTTCCAGGGACAGATCAGTGTGACATAGAAATTCAGTAATTCTGAACCATCATCGATAAGTTGAACAAATTCATCATTACTGATCGAGTTCTTTGGGCTTTTTATCAGTTGCTGAATCAGACGAAGATAGATTTTGTTCTCAGTTTCAGATAGTAGGATCTTGATAAATTCGTGTTGTAAAATTCTGATTAATTGCCAGTTACTATAATTCCCAATCGTGCTTTCATCAGATTCCTGAAGATGGAAATCAAGCAATTTGCGAATGAAACGGTATACCACACTTTTTGAAAAGGGAAGACCCATCGTCAGATTAAATTTTCCAATTTGTTCAGGAATAGAACTTATTGCAGGAATGAGCAGGTTTTCATCGGCCAATATTACTGCAGTTTTTTCATCTGTTATTTCCGTTTTCAATAAATTGTTTCCCAGTACTTTACATTGCCCGGCATTTCCCGGAACACCAATTATTCGGATTTTTTTTCTTGAAGAAAGTAATTGGTCAGAAATCCATCGAATTTCCAGCTTCCGGGGATGTTTTTCGAAGAATTTCCGCATAAATAGTCCTGCTTCAGGCGGGTTAAAGGCATTTCTTTCCAGGAAATATTTATCGATATCCCACAGAAGAACTGCTTTTCCGGCTTTCTCAAGGTGAAGCATGATCTTTTCCTCAGCAGGTGTTAAAGCATTGAAACCTGCAAAAACAATTAATTCATCCCGCATAATCTCTGAAAGTTGATTTTCAGGTGTTTCTGCCAGCAACCTCGCAAGCATTCCCTGGTAGGCAATCTTTTTATCTAATAATCTTGATTTCAGCTTCTTATAACATAAACCGATTGATCTGTAGAATTCTAGAAATTGCTGTTCAGAAGCTGTTAATTGCGTCCCGTCGATATGCCAGAGTTCAAGGGCTTTTGATTCGGTGAGAATGCCAAACAGGTTCTCAGCATCTGTCAGATATTGGTCAATTTCATCAAAATCACTGGCGAATAGTTCCGAATAACCTGCAAAATCTCCAATGGATTTCGGATCGTCCGGAAACATTTCATGATGTATTTTAAGAAGTTCTAAGCGGATGGTAATTCCATCAGCCAGTTGATAACCGGTCCATGCAGAAAGAGCTTCCTCAAGCGAAACAATTTTCGGCAACCAGATATCCTTCTGAATTCTTTTCTGAAACTCGTTTTTTAGAAAAATGCCTGCCCTTCTGTTTGGAAAAACAATCGTGAGATTCGCTGTGTTGTCAGGATAGTTTTCGAGTATCCAAGCGGCTACTTTACCAAGAAAGGTTTCCATGTAATTGTATTACAAATGTTTAACTATATTCGATATTTCAGAAATATCTTCTTTTTTGCCAAGATCAAACCAGTACCCTGAATTGGAAATCAGACATTCGATTTGTTTTGTTTTTGCTAAACGAAGATAAATATCAATCACTGAGCATTTGGAAATTTCGATTCCGGCGAGTAATTCAGGTTTGAAAAGGTGAATACCCGAAAAAGAGACTTCGTTGTGTGAATTTTCTTTGCCTGTAACCCATTTGATTTCTCCACTCAAGGTGTTTTTCCAACCTGAAAGCCTGTTTTGATTATCGATCAGAAATTTTCGGCTGCTTTTTCTTTCTCTGCAAATCAATAAAGCATCTGACCGAGAAACAGAAAAATTCTGATAAATGCTCTTCAGATCGATATCTGTTAAAATATCAACATTATGTACCAGCAGGACTTCAGAATTCTTAAAAAATGGATAGGCTTTTAGCAATGCTCCGCCGGTATCAAGTAACTGTTCGCTTTCGTCTGAAATGCAAATTTCGATTTCGAAATCTGAATGTTTTTTCAAAAATTCAATAATTTGATCTTTATGGTGGAAAACATTAATAATCAAATGATTAAAATCATGCTTTTTAAGCTTTTCTATGATAATTTGTAAAAGTGGAATACCATTAATTTCAATAAGTGCCTTGGGCGTTGATTGGGTGAGTTCTCCCAAACGCGTTCCCATGCCAGCAGCAAGAATCATGGCCGATTTTCTGCCTGAAATCATAGTGTTTTTACAGGTTTACACAATTCCTTCTTTTTTGGGGCTACTGATCCACATTTTGAACAGCTAAATTTTTCCGGTTTCTGTGATTCAGTTTTAACTGGAATCGTACATTTTTTCTTTGGCATAATAACTTATTGTAATTCAATATGTTTGGTTAAAATATTTACGTCCGGGAAAGTGTTTTTAATCCATTCCGAGCTTGTTTCTGCCATATAAACTGAGCGATGCTGTCCACCTGTGCAACCAAAATTTACAGCCAATGACGAAAAACCACGTCGCTGATACTCAAGAATGCTTTGCGTTAGAATACTTTTCACATTCGATTGAAATTCATGTACTTCCGTTTTTTCTTCGAGAAAAGAAATTACTTCTGAATCCTTTCCTGTAAGCATCCGGTAACGCGCTTCACGTCCCGGATTAGGAAGTGCCCGGCAATCAAACACAAATCCACCACCATTCCCCGAATTGTCTGCCGGAATTCCCTTTTTAAGATACGAAAAGCTGGAAACAGTGATATGCAGGCCCGGTTCTATCGATTTTTTTGGCAGATAGATTTCTTCAATCAATAGAATCTGCTCCAATACCTTTGTCAATTCAGGAAATTGATCATTCATAAAAGGACTCGGGAAAATTTCTTTTAGGGTCGAGATTGCATGAGGGATACTATCAATGAAATGCGCTTTTTTCTGAATCAATCCACGGTAGCCATATGCTCCAAGTACCTGAAAAAGACGAAGATAAACAAAGTTATCGTAATATTTTTCAAACTCTGACCGGATATTAGGTACAAATTTTTCGAGATTTGAAAGGTAGTATTCCTTCAGTTCGTTTCTGGTTGATTCAGCTAATCTTGCTTTTGCCTGAAAAAGTATCGAAACGACATCGTATTGCAAAGGACCTTTTCTTCCTCCTTGAAAATCAATAAAATACACTTGATCATCATGAACAATGATGTTCCTCGACTGAAAATCTCGATACATAAAATAATCAGCAGGGGCATTCAAAAGAAATGTTGTAAAATTTTGAAAATCAGATTGTAGTAATCTTTCATTGAAACTGATCTGAGAATGTAGTTTGAGGAAATAGTATTTAAAATATTCCAGATCAAAAAGAACCGAAGTTGCATCAAATGCTGCTATCGGATAAGCCATTGAATAATTGACTTTCTGATGTGCAGAGATTTGAAATTGAATGAGATAATTCAGGCTTTTTTTGTAATAATCCAGAGTTTGCGTTGAAATAACCCCTGATTCAATATCTTTTTGAACGAGATCAAACAGGGATACATTTCCAAGATCCGTTTGAACGTAACATTTTCTGTCGGAAGAAATTGCTAGTACTTCGGGAACAGGCAAATCCATTGATCGAAAAGTTTGAGAAAAAGAAAAAAACGTTTCATTCTCCTCAATTACAGGATTATAAGCACCAATGAAGCTCGCTTTTTCAGATATCAGCCGATAGTATTTTCGGGGAGATCCGGATTCAGGAAT
>CAZVKW010000049.1:1553-22836 GCA_964627945.1 uncultured Lentimicrobiaceae bacterium | reverse complement strand
CTATAATACCGATACCCGGAAACTGGATATAGATGTTCAATCAGAATTGCTATCGGCACTTGACGGAAACTATAAACTTCAGGTTTGTATCGTAGAAGACAGCATCATTGGTGCTCAGAAAAATAATGATATCAATATTGGTGCTGTTCCTGTGATTATGAATTATGTTCACCGGCATGTGATGCGTCAGGCAGTGAATACTTCCTGGGGAACAGATCTTGTGACTGGTGGCGGACAGGCTGTTGTAAGCACTCCTTACACACAGAATTTCAGTTTAACCCTGAACAGCAACTGGAACGATAATCAGTGCTATGTGGTTGCATGGTTGTATAATGCTGAAGATTACAGTATTATACAAGTTGAAGAGAAAAGGATACGCTGATCCCTTTCCCTTCAATCTGATTTGTTTTATTTAACTTCTTTGTATTTCTGCTCTTTTTTGCTTTGGGCGTCGAGTACAGCAATCGTGATCATATTTACGATTTCCGAAACGGTGCTTCCCATTTGCAATACATGAACCGATTCTTTCAATCCGTTTAAAACTGGTCCGATAACTTCAAATTTACCAAGTTCCTGCATCAACTTATAGGCAATATTGGCTGATTCAAGATTCGGGAAAATCAAAGTATTGGCTGCTCCGCCCATCAGTTTTGAGAAGGAGAATGATTCCGACATTAGTCGTGGATTCAGGGCTGTATTCACCTGGATTTCTCCATCAACAATCAGATCAGGATAGTTTTTATGCAAATATTCAACAGCTTTTCTTTGTTTCTGGGGAACGTCACCATCCGAAGATCCGAAGTTGGAGTAAGAGACAAGAGCTACGCGGGGTGTAATTTTAAATTCACGAACAGCCTTGCATGTCTGAAGCGTAATTTCGACGAGTTCTTCCCAGCTTGGAGCTTTGTTTACCGTGCAATCGGCGAAAAAAACAGGTCCATCGTTGGTGTTAATGATATACATACCCGAAACGATGGTTGAACCTTCGTTCTTTCCAATTACCTGAAGAGCTGGTCTGATTGTGTCGGGATAATTTCGTGTAAGACCTGAAATCATCGCATCAGCCATACCTGTTTCGATCATCATCGGAGCGAAATAGTTGCGGTGCATCATCAAACTGCGGGCAGCATTGAAAGTCATTCCTTTGCGTTGACGTTTCAGATAAAGTGCTTCTGCGAACTGCTTGCGTTTTCCGTTCTGAGCGTTAGAACGAGGATCGATGATTTCAACTCCATCGAGTTCAAGGTCGTTTTCGCGGATGAGGTTTTTAATCACCACTGCATTACCCATCAAAATTGGTTCAGCCATGCCTTCGTTAAGCATGATTTCTGCTGCTTTCAGCATCTTATAATCTTCCGCATCAGCCAGAATTACTCTTTGTGGATTATGTTTGGCGCGCGTTTTAATCTGACGGATGAGCGGATTTCCGATTTTCAGACGTTTCTGGAGTTCATCGATATAGGCATCCCAGTTGGTAATCAGTTTTCGTGCAACACCGGTTTCCATGGCAGCTCTGGCGACGGCAGGAGCTACGCGTGTAATGAGCCTTGGATCAGTGGGTTTCGGAATGATATATTCGCGTCCGAATTTCAGGTTGTTGACATTAAAAGCGATGTTGACTTCTTCCGGAACAGGTTCCTTGGCAAGCTGCGCCAATGCACGGGAAGCGGCAAGTTTCATTTCATCGTTGATTTCGCTTGCGCGAACATCCAATGCACCTCGGAAAATGAAGGGGAAACCAAGCACATTGTTAATCTGGTTTGGAAAATCGGATCTTCCGGTGGCCATGATAATATCTTCGCGGGTAGCTACTGCATCGGTATATGAAATTTCAGGAACCGGATTCGCCAAAGCAAATACGATCGGGTGATCAGCCATTTTGAGAAGCATATCTTTTTTCAGAACGCCACCTACGGATAATCCAAGAAACATATCTGCACCGTTAAGTGCTTCAGCAAGAGTCATATCGGGCAGATCCGAAGCAAATCTGAGTTTTGTCTCGTTCATGTCAGCCCTGCCTTTGTGCAGGAAGCCTTTGCTGTCGAACATCAGGATGTTGTTTGGGTTAGCACCCAATTTTACATACAGTTTCGTACAGGAAACGGCTGCTGCCCCTGCACCATTCACAACAATTTTCAGTTTTTCAATCTTTTTACCATTGATTTCCAAAGCATTGAGCAAACCTGCAGAAGTGATAATAGCTGTTCCGTGCTGGTCGTCGTGCATCACAGGAATAGGTAAGGCTTTTTTCAGTTCCTCTTCAATATAGAAACATTCGGGGGCTTTGATGTCTTCCAGATTAATTCCGCCAAATGTCGGGGCAATGGCTTTCACCACCGCGATCAGTTTATCCGGATCTTTCTCGTTGATTTCGATATCAAAAACATCTATATCAGCGAAAACTTTGAATAACAGTCCTTTACCTTCCATAACAGGTTTTCCGGCTTCCGGGCCAATATCCCCTAATCCGAGAACAGCGGTTCCGTTGGAAATCACCGCTACCAGGTTTCCTTTGCTCGTGTATTTATATACATCTTCCGGATTTTTGTTGATAGCCAGACAGGGATCGGCTACGCCCGGTGTATAAGCAAGCGACAGATCGCGCTGGGTTGCATAAGGTTTTGTTGGAATAACTTCAATTTTTCCGGGACGTCCCGAAGCATGATAACTTAAAGCATCTTTGTTAAATAGCTTGTCCATAATGAATGATTTTTTAATTACCCAAAGTTAAGCACAATAAGCGGTTAAGCGGATGGAAATTGACGTAGAATTAGTTTAAATTACTGTATGATATTCCTGATCAAAATTACAGAATTTGTCTCCTGGATTTGTTCTGTAATAGTTTACACTGATCAGCAAATGAATACATTAGTCATTTCAAGGTTTGTAAATTTGTATTTCTCAGCTTATGCAGTGTCCTGAACCTGATATTTCGTAAATTTGCGCCTTACAATCACAAATTGACAAACAAGCAAAGCAACTATGTACGCTTTTATCACCGGAACTGTCGATGAAAAAAACCCGGCTTATGTCGTGATCAACGTGCACGGTGTTGGTTATCTGATACATATTTCACTGAACACATTCAGTGCGATCGGTAACCAAACCGAAATCAAGCTTTTTACCCACCTGGCTGTGCGTGAAGATGCCCATCTTTTGTATGGTTTCTATTCGAGATCAGAAAAAGAATTGTTTTTGCAGTTGATCACTGTTTCAGGGGTCGGAGCAAATACTGCCCGTATGATTTTGTCATCTCTTTCGGTAAGTGAAGCGATTGACGCCATTGCCGGGGGTAAAGCCAATGTTCTACAGTCAGTGAAAGGGATTGGAGCCAAAACAGCCCAGCGAATCGTGATCGATCTGCGTGATAAGGTGGGCAAGGGTCATGATACTGCCGAAATATCAGGAATTTCATACAATACAATAAAGGACGAAGCGTTATCAGCATTGCTTGTACTTGGTTTCAACAAACCGGCAGCCGAAAAAGCACTTGAAAAGCTTATGCGTGCTGATCCGGAAATTGTGGTGGAAAAGCTGATCAAGGAAGCGTTAAAAATGTTGTAAATCGGGTACTAGGTAATTCATTGGTTTATTAGTTAATCAGGAGTCAGGTTTGAATCGATATCACAGACTTTTTGTAAGAAGAATCTCTTTTCTGGTCTTGTTTCTCATGGCAACATTCTTAGTTGCCGGAACTTTTCCATTTCCGCCTGTCAAGCCAGTTCAAATTCCATTTGTTCAGAATCCTGATACCAATAAAGTAATTTATCCCATTCCTGTTGATGATGGCAAACCAGCCTATCAACTCAGCGATCAGTCTCCATTGTATCTGAATGATCCACCGAATATTAAGCATGAAATAACCTATGATCCTGTTACTGGTCAGTATAAGTTTGTAACCAGCGTTGGAGGATTTTCCTACTCTACGCCAACCTATATGACCCAAAAGGAATACCTTGATTTTCAGAATAAAAAGGGAATTAAAAAGTTTTGGAGCGAGCGAGCCACAGGAGCTAAAGCCGAAACCAGCAATTCAATTATTCCTGCCATTTATGTTGGTGGACAAGCATTTGATCGCATTTTTGGAGGAAACACCATCGATATTCGACCTCAGGGATCCGCCGAAGTAACTTTTGGTGTTAGAAGTCAGTATCGCGAAGATCCTCAGCTGGATGTTCGTCGTAGACGTACTACCAATTTTGTTTTCGAGCAAAAGATTCAGATGAATGTGATTGCCAAAATTGGAGATAAAATTGAGTTTAAAACCAATTACAATACCGAGGCAACTTTCCAGTTCGAAAACAAGCTATCGCTTAAATACGAAGGAAAAGAGGACGAGATTGTAAAACTGATCGAAGCCGGAAATGTGAGTATGCCACTCAATACCACACTTATCAGTGGGAGTCAGTCGCTGTTTGGGATCAAAACCAAATTGCAGTTCGGGAAAACGACAGTTACAACCATTTTTTCTCAGCAGGAAAGCGAATCAAAAAATATTACAGTTGAAGGTGGAGCGCAGACAAGCAAATTCAAGCTCAGCTCGCTTGATTATGAAGAAAACAGGCACTTTTTCCTGAGCCATTATTTCAGGGAACAATACGAAACTGCGGTTGGCGATCTTCCGATCATCACTTCCGACATCAATATTACGAAGATTGAAGTCTGGGTAAGCAATATCGGACCGGCAGTTGATAACAACCGCAATTTTGTGGGATTCACTGATTTAGGTGAGGGTAAACGCGAGTGGATTAACAATAGCTTAGTCAGTCCGACCTATGGACCACCCATCCCTAGCAATCAGTCCAACAACCTTGTTACACGTCTCGATACCAATCAGGTTCGTAGTATTGACCTGGTTACAGGTTATCTGACTGCTGACCCTTTTAAAATAGGAAGAACTGGTTATCTCGTTGGTGGTCAGGACTTTGATAAAATTGAAAATGCCCGTAAACTGAATGCCTCAGAGTATACTTTCAATAGTAAACTCGGATTTATCTCGTTGAATATAAATCTCAATTCTGATCAGACACTTGCGGTAGCCTATCAATATACCATGATCGGTTATGACAGTACTTTTCAGGTTGGGGAATTCTCAGATGAAGGTATTACAGCTCCTAAGTGTTTGATAGTTAAGATGTTGAAATCAACAACTCTGAATACACGTATGCCCATGTGGGACCTGATGATGAAGAATGTATATTCAATCAAAGCATTCCAGATCAATAAAGAAGATTTTACATTCAATATCCTGTATTCGGGCAATCAAAACGGCGTTCCAACAGGGTATTTCACCGAAGGAGGCGATGATATCAAAGGCATTCCGCTCATTCGCCTGCTGAATCTCGACAACCTGAACCAGCAGAACAATCCGGTTGCCGGAGGAGATGGTGTTTTCGATTATCTCGATAATGCTGCATCTGGTGGAGGTACAATTAACTCAACCAACGGAAGAATCTATTTCTCTGTCCTTGAACCATTTGGAAGTTATTTACGAGACAATGTTTTTGCAAATAATTCTGATCTGGCCGATAAGTACGCCTACGATTCACTTTATACGCTTACCAAATCAGGTGCGGAGCAATATCCAGAGAAGAATAAATTTTTGCTCGAAGGATCTTATAAATCGCAGTCAGGAAGTGAAATAAATCTGAACGCCTTGAATGTTCCGCAAGGATCGGTTAAGGTAACTGCAGGCGGTGTTCCACTTGCTGAAAACGTGGATTATACTGTCGATTATACATTGGGCCGTGTGAGGATTATCAACGAAGGAATTCTGAGTTCCGGAACTCCGATCAACATCAGCCTCGAAAATAATTCGATGTTCAGCATGCAGCAGAAACGGATGATGGGCTTGCGCGTTGACCACGAGGTGAACAAAGATTTTCATATTGGAGGTACCCTTTTAAATCTTTCAGAACGACCTCTTACACAGAAGGTTAACTATGGAGACGATCCAATAAACAATACGATTTATGGTTTCGATCTGAGTCACCATATGGAGTCGCGCTGGCTGACCAAGATGATTGATAAACTTCCCGGAATAAGCACGAAAGATGTTTCGAAAATCAATATCGACGGGGAGTTTGCACAATTTTTACCAGGTCATTCCCGGGCTGTGGGTAAAACCGGAACTTCCTATATCGACGATTTCGAAGGAGCCAAATCGACCATCGATTTGCGTCAGATTAACACCTGGTATCTGGCCAGTACGCCTCAGGGACAATCAGAATTGTTTCCCGAAGCACTTTCTGCAAGCGGATTGGATTATGGTAAAAACCGCGCCAAGCTTGCCTGGTACATTATTGACCCTTTGTTTTATGACCGAAACGGAACGCTACGCCCATCCAATGTTGATAAAACTGAACTTTCGAAAAACAGTGTGCGTCAGGTACTTGAAACCGAAGTATTTCCAAACAAAGATATTCCTTCAGGAACTCCTACAAATATTGCTGTTTTCAATCTGTCGTTTTATCCGACAGAGCGCGGACCATATAACTTTGATGTTCTACCCGGATCACTTTCGGCTGGTTTGAACGAAGACGGTGGTCTGAACAGCCCGACATCACGCTGGGCGGGTATCATGCGCAAGATTGAATCCACCGATTTTGAAGCAACCAATATCGAGTATATTGAGTTCTGGATGATGGATCCGTTTACAGAAGATGCTGAAAATAAAGGAGATCTGTATATCAATCTTGGAGATATTTCTGAAGATATTCTGCGCGACGGTCGCAAATCATACGAAAACGGATTGCCTTCTACCGCTGCGGTGGTCAATGTCGATACCACGATCTGGGGTCGTGTACCAAGGATTCAGGCATTGGTAGAATCTTTTAGCAATGAAGCGGGATCACGCCAGTATCAGGATATTGGATACGACGGTTTGAGCGATAGTGATGAAGCAAGTTTCAGGGCACCTGATTTCCTTTCTAAAATTGAAAATCAGTATGGAGCCCAGTCAGGCGCCTATGCTGCTGCCTTAGCTGACCCTTCAGCTGATAACTTTCAGTATTTTAGAGGCTCAAACCTCGATAGTGATTCCCGATACAGCAGTGTGCTTGAACGTTACAAAAGTTATAACGGACCCGAGGGCAACTCATCTACTGATGAGCAAAACAGTGAAAATTATCCAACTAGTGGATCCGCAGTACCGAACGTTGAAGACATCAACCGTGATAATACATTGAGCGAAGCCGAACGTTATTTCCAGTATCGGATCAAGCTTGATCCTACGAAAATGAAAGTTGGGGAAAACTTCATTACCGATGTTCGCGAAGCAAAAGGAGTTCCTCTGGCCAATGGTGAGGTTGGAGAAGTTACCTGGTATCAGTTCCGTATACCAGTTAGTCAACCGGATAAAGTAATTGGTAATATCGAAGATTTTCGGTCGATCAGGTTTATCCGTATGTTCCTTCGTGGATTTGAAAAACCAATTGTTACCCGATTTGCAACTCTTGAGTTGGTAAGGGGAGAATGGCGTAAATACCGCAACAATTTACAGGCTCCCGGAGAATATGTTCCGAACGACAACGGCAATGCCACAAACTTCGATGTTTCTGCTGTTAATCTTGAAGAAAATGGTCGCCGTGACCCGATTCCGTATGTCATTCCTCCGGGAATTGAACAGGAAATCAATTTTGGTACAACAAGTTTGGTTCGATTAAACGAACAGTCGATGCAGATGACCGTTGAAAACCTGATGGATGGTGACGCCCGCGCGGCATATAAAACCACGGAATTTGATTTCCGCCAGTACAAAAAACTGAAGATGTATGTTCATGCTGAGAAACGCTTTGAATCACAGGATCTTAACTATGGTGATCTGACAGTGTTTATCCGTTTGGGAAGCGATTTTACCGAGAATTACTATGAATATGAAATTCCGCTGAAGTTCACCCCATGGTATACAGCCATTACCGACGACGAAGGTATCTGGCCAGAAGAAAACCGCTTTGAAATCGATCTCGATGAGCTGGTTCAGGTAAAGCAAAACCGCAATATCGCCATGCTCGAATCCAATTCGACGATCCGACTGAATTATCCTTACGTTGAACAAGTTGGCGACCGTTTGGTAAAAGTGGTCGGTAGTCCGTCAATCAGTGATGTGAAGGGACTCATGATCGGGGTTCGGAATCCAAAGCAACAGAAAGTTGGAGGCAATGACGATGGCTTGGCTAAAAGTGCGATCCTTTGGGTAAACGAACTTCGTGTTACAGATTTTAATAATCAGGGTGGTTGGGCAGCGACGGCTCGTGTGGAAACTATTCTTGCCAATGTTGGACGTGTTGTTGTTACCGGATCGCATAAAACACCCGGTTTCGGAACGCTCGATATGTCTGTAAATGAAACTTCGAAAGAAGCTATCACCAATTTTGATATAGCAACAGATATTGATTTCGGGAAGTTCTTCCCTGAAAAGACAGGTATCAAACTTCCGGTTCACTTCGATTACGGAGAGACCCACGCCAATCCCGAGTATAATCCGATGGATCCTGATATCTCAATGAAAAGTGAATACAAATCGCTTGATGATAAATATCTGATCGATTCACTGAAAGCGGTTTCGAACGATTATATCCAAAGAAAGAATATCAATTTCGTGAATATCCGGAAAGACCGTGCTGGGAATGATAAAGAATCCAGGATTTATGATGTTGAGAATTTCAATGTATCATATTCATATTCAGAATTATATCATCGTAATATTGATCTTGAGTACGATCTCAGGCAAACTTATCGTGGAGGAATTGGGTATAATTTTGCCGTAAATCCGAAACAAGTAACTCCATTCTCTTCGGTTAAATGGCTTTCAAAACCGTATTTTCAACTGATCCGCGATTTTAATTTCTATTATCTGCCTAAGAATCTTTCGTTCAGAACAGATATGAACCGGCAGAAGAACGAAAAGAAATACCGCAATAAGAGCGAGGGCGATATTATTACTTATCCAATTTATGCCCGGCAGTGGGACTGGAACCGAACCTATGAGTTTAAGTTCGATCTGGCCAAATCGCTTACATTCGATTTCTCAGCAGGAGCAAATGCCTATGTTTATGAACCAGCAGGAAGTCCTGATCGCAGCAACCCGAATTATACCCAAAACCGCGATACCATCTGGAATGAGATCATGAGTTTTGGTACAAAAACACGCTACAATCAAACCGCACGCTTTAATTATACACTCCCACTCAGCAAAATAAGGATACTCGACTGGGTAACTGCAACTGCTGGTTATCAGGGAGTTTACACCTGGACAGCTTCTGCCATTTCGTTGCAGGAAAGGATCGGTAACTCGATTGAAAACCAGAATTCAAAAATCCTGAATGGTAATGTCGATCTCGTGAAACTCTATAACAAAGTCGGGTATCTGAAAACTTTGAATACGCCTAAACGGGGAAATGCCAAAGCTGGTCCGATACCACGTCCCGGAGGTGCACGCGATAAAATGCCACCTGAAGAAGAGGAAAAGGAAGTTGTTGCCGATACAACTGGTAAAAAGCCACAGATTAATTATTTCAAAATTGTTGCTGACAACGTTTTAAAGTTGGCTATGAGTGTGAAAAAGGGAAATCTGAATTATACCCAGAACAATGGCCAGTATCTGCCCGGATTTATGCCTGAACCGGATATTTTTGGAGTAAATCTTACCAATTCATCACCCGGTTTAGGTTTTGTACTTGGTAGTGAGGCTGATATTAGACCGCTGGCCGTACAAAGTGGCTGGTTGTCGCGCGACTCACTTCTGAATCAGGCATTTGCGAAAAAACTAACAGAGACACTCAGTTACAAAATCAACCTTGAACCAGTTCCGGGCTTGCGTATCGATATCAGTGGCGACCGAACAAGTGCCAGGAATTTCTCGGAATATTTCCGTGCTGATTCTACCGGTGCATTTCAGTCTTACTCACCTGTTTCAAGTGGTAATTTCAGTATGTCGTACTGGATGTTTAAAACTTCTTTCGTGAAACCACGTAAGGATGATGGTTCTGAATTATTCGATAATTTGCTTAATTACCGAAGTGCAGTTGCCGAAAAACTGGCGTATAACAATCCACACTGGTTGGCAGAAGGAGGTCCTTTTGTATATGACTCGGCTACAGCAGCGTTTTACCCTTATGGATATGGTAAAGGAGCGCAGGAAGTAGTCATGTATTCGTTTCTTTCATCCTATTCCGGTAAAACCCCTGACCAGATCAATCTGACTCCTTTCCCGAAAATTCCATTCCCTAACTGGTCGGTGAATTACAATGGTCTGACCAAGATTCCGGCTGTATCAAAGATTTTCAAAACGGTCAATATCACCCATACATACCGCTCTTCTTATGCCATCAATAACTGGAGGACCAATGTTGATTTTGATCCGACTGATCTTACCAAGACTTATAAAAACTCAGATTTGTATATTACTCAGTACAATATTGGAATGATATCGATTACTGAGCAGTTTTCACCTTTGGTTGGTGTGGATGTTGGTCTACAGAACAATCTCACAGCCCGTGTTGAGTACAAGAAACAGCGGAATCTCACGATGAGTTTCATCAATAACCAGCTTACAGAAGTGGGAAGTACTGAATTTGTGATCGGTACGGGTTATCGCATCAAAAATCTATCGCTCATTATCACGTCCATTAGTGGTGGAAAAGCCTCGAAAAACACCAGTGATCTTGTATTAAAAGTCGATGTTGGATTCAGAAATGATAAAACAACCCTGCGACGTATTGAGGAAGAAAACAGTCAGGTTTCTTCGGGACAAAAGAAAATGAATATTTATGTAACGGCTGATTATCAGATGAGTACGAAATTCAATCTACAGGCATTTTTCAAACGCGATATGTCGGATCCGTATGTTTCAAACCAATATAAAAATTCAAATACCTTTGCTGGTATCACCATGCGATTCAATCTTGCACAATAGAATTTTAAGGAATAAGCGGAATCAGAAACAAGTTAAAAGAACTAATCCGTATATTTGAACCATCAAAAATATTACTATGAATATCCCTACAAATTTATTGTACACCAAAGACCACGAATGGATTCGGGCAGAAGGTGGAGAAGCAGTAATCGGTATTACCGAATTTGCGCAGAAAGAACTTGGTGATATCGTTTTTGTGGATGTTGATACCGAAGGTGAAACTCTTGACGCAGAGGAAACATTCGGAACTATCGAAGCCGTAAAAACTGTATCAGAAATGTTTATGCCTGTTGGAGGTACTGTATTGGAAATCAATTCTTTATTGGCAGATGCCCCCGAAACAGTAAACAAAGATCCTTATGGTGACGGCTGGATTATCCGTATCAGTATTACGGATGTTGCTCAGCTTGATCATCTTTTAGGTCCGGATGCTTATAAGAGCCTGATTGAAGGATAAGCAGAATATTCGCTTGAAGAAATACCTGAGTTATTTACCCGGCACGCTCTGGGCACTTTTTATATTGGTGCTAACAGGCTTGCCGGGTGATTATTTTCCGGAAGTTACCAGTTTCTGGGAATGGCTTGAGCCCGATAAGGCTGCACATCTCATCATGTTCGGAGTATTTACTTTTTTAATCATGTGGGGACATCGTGTTCAATATCGTGAGAAAAGTAAACGAACCAGATTTGTTTTAAATACCTTTATTTTTGGAGAATTTTACAGCGCATTGACCGAAATCCTGCAGGATGTCCTTTTTGCTGGAAGAGACGGAAATATATTTGATTTCATGGCCAATTGCGTGGGAGTATTACTTGGTATTGGACTTTTTCATCTGCTGTTTAAGAATAAAATTAGAGCTGCAAAAAGTATTTGAAGCAATCAAATTTATTCAGCTTTAAGAACTTAGCTCATTTTCAGCAAAGTAATCGATCACAATTTGTGCCCTCGATTTTCCAACTAATTCAATAATCTCTTCTGGTGTTGCTTCTTTGATTTTTTTTACCGATTTGAATTTCCAGAGAAGTTTTTGTGCAGTGTCTTTTCCAATACCCTTAATATCAGTAAGTTCTGACTTAATTACACCTTTTTCAAATTTTTTGCGATGATGTGTTATCCCGAAACGATGGGCTTCATCACGTAAAAACTGTATCACTTTCAGCGATTCGGATCGTTTGTCGATATACAAAGGCAGACTGTCGCCTGGAAAATAGATTTCTTCCAGTTTTTTTGCAATACCAACGATAGTTATTTTGCCCCGCAAACCTAGTTTTTCCAGCGCATTAACAGCGGCTCCCAACTGTCCTTTGCCACCATCAATCACAATGAGCTGAGGCAGAGGTTTTTGTTCTTCCATCAGACGTTTATAGCGACGTGTGATGATTTCTTCCATAGAAGCAAAATCATCTGGCCCGACAACAGTTTTAATATTGAAATGCCTGTATTCGTTCTTATTGGGTTTGGCATTTTTAAACTGAACCATGGCGGCAACCGCATAATCGCCCTGAAAATTGGAGTTATCGAAGCACTCAATCACTTCAGGAAGCACCGGCATACGCAAATCGGTTTTCATCTGATTCAGAATCCTTTTCTGATGTCGTTCAGGATCCACCAGATTGCGTTGTTTCTCAAGTTCCAGCTTGAAATGACGGGCGTTCTGTTCCGAAAGATCCAGCAAATGTTTCTTATCTCCCCGCTGAGGAATAGTGTATTTCACTTTATCAATTGCGAAATCGGGAATGAAAGGAACAATAACTTCCGGTGCAAGTCCGAAAAAGCGTTGTTGAAAGTCGGCCAGTGCAAGACTTAAAATTTCTTCAGCAGTTTCATCCAGTTTCTTTTTCATTTCAACCGAATGTGACTGTACGATCGCCCCTTCGGTGACTTTGAGGAAATTAACATAAGCAGTTGCCGGTTCATCAATGATCGAAACAACATCCACCTGACCAATATCGGCGCTCACAACCACCGATTTGCTCCGGTATTTTTCGAGCAGATCGAGTCTTTCCTTGATCATCTGGGCTTTCTCGAATTCGAAGGAAGCTGCATAGTCCATCATTGTGCTATGAAGCTGTTTCTGAACCATTTGAAGATTTCCTTTGATGATTTCCCGCACGCCTTTGATCACGAGATTATACTCTTCTTCGCTTTGCAGTCCTTCGCATGGACCTTTACAATTTCCAAGATGATATTCGAGACAGATTTTGAACTGTTTGCGGCTGATGGAGCTTTCATTTAGTTTCAGGGAGCAGTTTCTAATGGGAAACAGTTGTCTGATAAGGCTGAGCAGATTGCTCATGATGCGCACGGATGCGTAAGGACCAAAATATTCAGAGCCATCGTTGATGACATTCCGGGTGGAAAAAATTCGGGGAAAAGCTTCGTTTTTGATACAAATCCACGGAAATGTTTTGTCATCCTTGAGCAAAATGTTATATCGTGGCTGGAACTTTTTGATGAGATTATTTTCCAGAAGCAGTGCATCAGTCTCACTTCCAACAACAATCGTTTGAATATCAGCTATTTTACCAACCAATACTCTGACTTTTCCAATTTGATTTTTATTGAAATAGGTCGAAACGCGTTTCTTCAGATCTTTGGCTTTTCCAACATAGATGATTTTACCGTTTTCATCAAAGTACTGATACACACCAGGGTTGTGTGGAATAGATGCAATCAGATGTTGAAGATCGGCTTGGTTTTTCATGATCTGAATCAGAAATTGAAGCAGTAAATTATTTCAGTCCGTCCCAGCCCTGTGCTTTCAGTTCAAGGGCCTGGTTGTCGTTGGTTATCAGATAGGATTGTTTTTCCTCTGTCATATGCCCAATTACGGAGATGGCATCCACTTTTCTCAGCTTTTCAAAATCTGATTGATGAATTGTAAACAAGAGTTCATAATCTTCACCGCCATTTAAAGCAGCTACAGTTGAAACCATATTGAATTCCTCAACAACGTTTATGGTGGCAGAATCGATCGGAATCTTATCTTCATAAACTCGACAGCCAAGTTCAGATGCTTTGCAGAGGTGCATCAGTTCTGAAGCCAGACCATCAGAGATATCGATCATCGAAGTGGGATGAATTCCTGCAGCCGCAAGTTGTTCGATGACATCAACCCTCGGTTCTGGTTTTAACTGACGTTCAAGCACATAGTCATGTCCTTCCAGATCAGGTTGCATATTTGGATTGGCTTTGAATTCAGCTTTTTCGCGTTCGAGAAGCAATAATCCGGCATAAGCAGCACCCAAATCACCACTCACGCAGATGAGATCGTTTGGCGAAGCACCTTTCCGCAAACATGCTTTTCCGTTTTCAACCTGTCCGATTGCTGTGACTGAAATGAACAGTCCGGAATTACTGGAAGTAGTATCTCCTCCTACAAGGTCAACTTTGTAGCGTTTACAGGCCATACGCATGCCTTCATAAATCTCTTCGATGGCCTCCAGCGGAAAACGGTTCGAAACAGCCAGTCCGACAACGATTTGTTTTGCCTGTCCGTTCATAGCCGCAATATCGGAAATATTTACGGCTGCAGCTTTGTAACCCAGATGTCTGAAAGGGGTATATGTCAGATCAAAATGAACACCTTCAACGAGCAAATCTACTGTTACAAGTGTCTGGAAACCGCTATTATCAATAATCGCAGCATCATCACCAACACCAAGTACAGTGGATGGGTTTATCAATTTAATTTCTTTGGTGAGGTGTTCAATCAGGCCAAATTCACCGAGGGCTGATAGTTCTGTGCGATATTGACCTTGTCCGGACATAGTTTTGAGATAAGTTTTATAATTAATTGATCTGCAAAAGTAAGGCTTTCCGTGGATTGGGAGAAAGTGAGATAATAGCTTTAAACCGGGAAAGTTTTTAAAAAGAAATTCAGATTTGTTGCCCTTCAAAAAACAGCGTGACGGTTTCCCGGAATAAAAAAATAAGTGGTTTGAAAAGCTCAAACCACTTAAGTTTAGAATTCTATTTAGAGAATACCGCTTATAATTTAATCCAGGTTACCTGTATGGCATGCGGGCTCACATTTATTAACCAGTCTTCCTGTCCGGAACCATCCAGATTTGAGCGGATGATTTTTCCATCAGGAGCTGAGTTAGTATCTTTATATGCCCAGAATAATTTATCGCGTTCGTGATCGATGGCTACGCCCCAAGTGGCTTTTGCACCAAAATCACCAATTTTCGTAATCCCTGTGCCATCGAGGTTACACATATAAATTCCATAATCTGTAATAAGTGTGCCATCAACCGGATAAACTGCCATATAAACTTTGCCGGTTTCAAGATCAACTTCAATTGCAGTTCCGTCAATGTCCTGAATAAGCTCAGTAATTGCTGAACCGTCCATGTTCAGGGTGAAATATCCACCGGTATAATCGGTTCTGTCATTTACCATATAAATGGTTCCGCTTACTGGATCAAGCTGCATATCAATCGGATATTCAGGTGCTGATTCGCCAGTCGCGATAAATGGTTCGGGATTTGTTCCATCAAGGTTGGCACGGAAAATACCACCCGGACTTCCCCAATAGATTTTGTCTTCGTAAACGAAAATTCCTTCAGGCGAACCTGTGAGCTCCTGACCGACCACAGCAGCGTCCAGAATTTTTTCAGGATTCGAACCATCGGCATTAAAACGGAAAATAGCACCAAGAGAATAGTCGGTTACATAAACTTTGCGATGGGCTGTATCAACAGCAATTCCATAGGGTCTTTCGAGTGTAACAGCGGCAAAATCCTGCACAATGGGTGCGTTGCCATCCAGAATCACCATATGCACTCCTCCGCCTTCGGGGCTTCGGGTAGTATAATACAAAACCTGTGAAAGTCCGGCATTCGGATCCTTAATATTGACCGCTGCAGTTTTTACCAGGCTGCTGTAATAAACATCGTTCTCAGGTGTACAGGTGAGCGAGACAGTATAAAGCCCCGGGGTATCGTAAGTAACTACCGGATTTTCTTCGGTGGAGGTCTGGCCATTACCGAAATCCCAGAGATAGCCCACAGCATTCAAGGATGCGTTCGAAAATGAAACTTCACAAGGCGCTTTGCTGCTATTGGTGGCGGTATAGGTGAAATCGGCAACGGTGCTTGCTGCCGGATAGCCCATTTTATAATTATCACATCCTGAGGCAAATACCAGAGCCACAAGGAATATCAACAGGTAAAGGGGATGTTTTTTCATATCTTAAATATTTCCTAATAATCAATAACCGTGATTTTGTTCCATTTTATTATTTGTCTGCATTTCGCTCAGTGGAATAGGGAAGAGGGTATAATCAGGATCAATTCCGAAAAGAACCGTAGCCCGTTTTGTCCTGACGAGATCGGACCAGCGATGACCTTCAAAAGCAAATTCATGACGGCGTTCATTTTCGATAGCCAATTTCAGTTCATCGAGGCTGGTGGCTGTTGTACTGGCCAGACCTGCCCGGCTACGCACCTGATCGATATCAGCCTGAATGCTTGAGATATCTCCACCGGTATAAGCCAAGGCCTCAGCCCTTAGCAAATACATTTCGGCGAGGCGTAATACATACACCCTGTCGGTACCACCGCTCACATCGTTGTATTTAATGCCGTAAGGTAGATTTGCTTCATCATAGGCAACCGTACTAGCTAATCTTATATCCTCAGTTTCAAAACTTTGGATGAAATCAGGGGTTGGAGCCACTTCATAACGTCCGATGAGGTTGCGTGTATAGAAATATTGGGCCAGTCGGTTGTAATTCTGCAAATCATACACTACTTCGAAGATCGACTCTGTAGATGCAGTTGCTGAACTGAATAAGCCACCAAACGAAGGATCCAGAGTAAATCCGCCTTCATCGATCAATCTGGTTGTTTCATTAATAGCCAGACCGGCAGAAGCAGCGTCGCTCAGATCGAAATATTTCGACATATAAACACGTGCTAGGAGAGCGGAAGCACTGAATGAATTGGCTTTTCCGGCAGTTTTACTTGTGGAAAGTTTTGCTTTTGAAGCGTTAAGATCGGTGATAATCTGTGCGTAAATTTCTTCTTTCGAATTACGGGCACAGTTGATGCTGCTCAGATCAAGTGTTGGTAATGTTTTCAGCGGCACTCCACCAAAATGTGAAACGAGGTTGAAATAGAGCAAGCCACGGATGAACAATGCCTCACCTTCATATCGGGCTGATTCTTCGGCGGTTACATCAGTAATTTCCGGAAGTTTGTATAGGATGTTATTGGCCCGGTTGATTCCGTCGTAGGAGGCTGACCAGAAAGCATCTATAATGCTGTTTTCGGCAGGAATTGGTTTGTTTGTAATCTGACCATAATCCTGGCTTGTTCCGGTCCAGATGAGGTTATCAGCAGCCAGATCGCTAACAATCACGTAGTTACGACCATACAGACCAATCGATTGTAAAGCGTTATACGTTCCGGAGAGTGCATGTTCGATGCCTGCTTTATCTTTAATTGCAATTTCACTCGAGATGGAATCAGTCGGATTCACATCGAAAATTTTGCTGCACGAAACGATCGCAAAACTGAGTATCAGGAGATATATAATTTTCTTTTTCATTTTTCTATCGATTTTAATATCAGAGACCTACGTTCAAACCCATCATGATGGTACGCGACTGCGGATAGGTGAAGAAGTCGGTTCCCATAACGATATTGTCATTGCTATAATAGTTAACTTCAGGATCCATTCCTGTGTAGGAAGTATAGGTGAACAGATTTTGTCCTGAAACATAGAGCCTGAGTGATTTCAACTTGACCTTTTCGATCATATGTCTTGGGAAATTGTAGCCCAAAGTAACATTCTTGATCCGCATAAACGATCCGTTTTCGATAAATCTGGAAGATTTGTACGTATCGCCAACACGTGGAACATCGGTGATATCGCCAACTTGCTTCCAGCGACGCAACATGGTGGTCGTCTGATTGTCTTCTCCGGTTCCTGATTCAAGGTAAATCCAGGTACCGTTGAAAACATCATTTCCCTGAACCATGTAGAGGAACACTGAAAGGTCAAAATTCTTGTAGCTAAAATTGTTTGTGAGTCCCATGGTAAAATCAGGATTCGGATCACCGATTTTGGTGATGTCGCTGGCGGTAATCGATCCGTCATTATTAAGATCATCATATACCAGATTTCCGGTGGTGGGATCAACACCCAAACAACGATATCCATAAAATATACCAATTGGTTCACCTTCGATTACCCAGTTTCCACCACGTCCCTGATCAGCAATAGGCTGACCATCACTAAGTGTCAGAACTTTGTTGCGGTTAGCAGCAAAGTTGAATGAAGTGTTCCATGTAAACTTGTTTTTAATGTTTTCGGTATTCAGGACAATTTCAATCCCTTTATTTTCGATATCACCAATGTTAGCAGTGATGATTGTGAAACCAGATGAGGAAGGCAATGGTTTATCAAGTAATAAATCATAGGTTTTATTGTGGTATAAATCCAGATTGAAACTAATACGATTGTCTAATATGGCCAGATCCAAACCAATTCCTTTCTGGAAAGTACTTTCCCATTTCAAATCGGGATTGGGCAATTGTACCGGTGCAGTTCCTGAATTTCCTCCATAATTATATCCACCGCTATACAATCCATAGCTTCCGAAATCACCTATACCATCGTTCCCGGTGAGTCCGGTGATAACACGGAGTTTCAGCTCGTCAATCCATGAATATTTTTTGATGAAATTTTCTTCGTTCAATCGCCATGCGAAGGAGGCAGCCGGAAAGTAGCCATACCGGTTGTTTTTGCCAAATTTTGAAGAACCATCGGCCCGTGCCGTGAGTGTAAAGATATATTTATACAGATAGTTGTACTTAAATTGACCGAAATAGGAATTCATACCGCGATCGAGTGAAGTTGTCGAAGCTGCCCGGATGGTTCCTGCCGAAGTGATATACTGCAGATTTTCGTTCGGGAAATCAATTGCTTCAATATAGCTGTTTCTGCGTGAATATTTCTCAGCGCTGTAACCAAGCAATCCTTCGAAATTGTGTTTTTCATTCACACTTTTAACATACTGTAAAACGTTGCTCGTAACCAGATTACTCACATAGCTGGTTCCTTCAATACCCAAACCATTGTATTTGGCGCCTTGCTGTGTAGTGATTGGATCATATTCATGTTCGCGTAAGGTGTAAACATCGGCACTCCACTTGCTATTGAAGGTGAATCCGTCGAGGAATTTATATTCCAGATAAATATTATTGCTGTTCCGATTGGTATAGGCAATATTTTTTGTTTCATTTATTATTGCCACAGGATTGGCATACGGACCTTCTTCATTGTAGCTTCCGTCAGGATTGTAAACTGGATAAATTGCCGGAATTGATAATGCGTTGGGAAGTGGACCGAAAAGGGTTTGGTCGCCTTCTACACGGTAATTTTTTGAATAGCTTGAACTCAGACTTGCACCGATTGTCAGGTTTTTCAACAAGGAATGATCAATGTTAATACGACCAGAGTAACGGTCGAATGAAGTGCTTTTCACAGTTCCTTCCTGATTAAAAAAACTTCCTGAAATGAAAATCCGTGTTTTATCGTTCCCACTGCTAACCGAAAGTTCGGTATTTGAGGTAGGCGCGACCTGAAGAATTTCTTTCATCCAGTCAGTGTCAATTCCCTGAACATCAGTTCCTTTATATTCATTCCATTGGGCTGCATTCATCAGTTCAGGAATGCGTTCCTTCGGAACCGATTGCCATCCATACGAAGTATTCAGATTGACACTGGTTTTTTGAAAGTTACCCCGGCGGGTGGTAATTAATATAACCCCATTGGAAGCCCGAGCACCGTAAATTGCAGTGGCAGAGGCGTCTTTCAGAATTGTAAATGATTCAATATCATTTGGATTCAAATCCGACATGGCATCTATTTCCTGTCCGCTGTAACCGATCTGACCAAAACTTCCCGTGATCATTGGAACTCCGTCGATCACGATCAAAGGTTGGTTACTTGCATTGATCGAACTTCCGCCACGAAGTTTAATATTGTTCTGCCCACCAGGTGTTCCGGAGTTTTGGTTGATGGTAACACCTGCAACTTTTCCCTGTAATACACCATCAATGGTTCGGATAGGCGTGTTTTTTATTTCATCTTCCTTCACAACGCCGACCGAACCTGAAACGAGTTTCCGGCTTGTTGTGCTGTAACCGATGACCACAGCTTCTCCAAGATCGATTTTCTCATCACTAAGTGTGACATTCATTTGTTTTTGCCCATTTACCGGTATTTCTTTCTTCTTCAATCCAATAAATGTAAAAACCAGTGTGGCATCAGGAGCAGCATCCAGTTTGTAGGTCCCATTCAGATCAGTGATGGTTCCTTTCTGTGTACCTTTAATTTGAACCGTAACTCCCGGAATTGGTGAGCCGTCGGCTTCGGAAGTCACTTTTCCCGAAACCAGAATAGACTGACTCCATAACGGGCTGATGAATAGCATTATCATCAGCAACAATAAGTAGTTTTTTCTCATAGACTAAATTATTTGGATTGTATTAATGCAGTTTAGAAAGATGAAATTTAACCGGAATCATATCCATACGTATATTTTTAATTGTGTAAAGGATCGAACCAGATTGATTATCAGTGCAATAGCCTTCGCTTTGAGCTGTTTTACTTAATCTGAAAAGCAAGGTTCGTTTATTCTTCATGAAACAAATATTTTCAACCTTGTCAGTGCCTTTATTCTCCATCAATTTCGAAGCAACAATATCTTTGAAACCCGGCTCAGAATCAGAGAATAAACTTGTTTGCATGGGAATCATCTCATTGAGTTTCTCATGGCCTTTTATATTGGTTTTATTGCCGGAAGGTATGATTTTTCCAGTCTGAATCTCAAATTGATCGCCTTCTGTGAGGTAACTGATTTGAATATTTTCAATCAAAAGTGGTTCTTTTTTCGAAGTCTTTATTTCAGAAGTATTTACAAATGTCACACCCGAAACGCCTGCAACTTCCAGAATTTTCAATTTGCCATTATAAATGAGGGCAGTATTTTCATCCACACCAAAGCCAAGTGAGAGATTTTCCTTTTCATGAAGCATCACCCTGATCAGCCTGCCCAATCTGCCCCTTGCTTCAAAATGCTGATCAACCATACCAAGCGGAAAAAATCCCAATCCACGAACCAACAATACACCGGTATTGTCGTCGAAATCATCGGGATTGGCTGCATCTGTTATGACTCCATTTTCCAATGCTCCCATGCTGTTTCCGGCTCCGATCATAGGATCGCTCATAATTGCAGCCCCGGCGCTGGTGCCACCGATCACCCCACCTTTTAAGAAAACTTCCCAAGCTGCTTCCAGAACCGGTGTCCGGCTACCATCAGATTTATATAAGGTTTTGGTTGTGCGAAG
>CAZVKW010000049.1:0-1453 GCA_964627945.1 uncultured Lentimicrobiaceae bacterium | reverse complement strand
TTATTTTGTATAAATTTATTTGAAATTTATTTAACTAATTGGTATTCTAATGCTGACACTTTTTCAAAATGCAATTGTATATGCCCCTGATTATAAAGGGATAAAGGATCTTCTGGTTGGAGCGAAGTCTATTCTGGCTATTGAGGATCATATCGAAATACCGAAGGGGCTCAATGTCAAGGTGATTGATTGTACGGGTTTAAAACTTGTTCCGGGCATCATCGATTCTCATGTTCATATTACAGGAGGTGGAGGCGAAGGCGGTCCTGCAAGCAGGATGCCCGAACTCGAAATCAGTATGATGGTGGATGGTGGTGTAACAACAGTAGTAGGCTGTCTGGGCACCGATGGAATCACCCGGTCGGTTGATAGTGTGCTGATGAAGGTCAAATCTATCCGGGCAAAAGGAATGTCAGCCTGGATGTATACCGGCGCTTACCAGGTTCCTTCTCCGTCCATTACCGGAGATATTGCGCGTGATATCGCTCTGATTGAGGAAGTTATCGGTGTTGGAGAAGTAGCGGTTTCCGATCATCGGTCTTCTGTTCCGACCATCGCTGAACTAGCAAAATTGACTGCTCATGCACGCGTAGCAGGCATGATTGGGGGTAAAGCCGGAATCGTAAATACGCATATGGGTGATGCCCGTGATCCTTTCCGACCGCTTCATGATGTTGTTGCATCCAGTGAATTGAAATACAAACAATTTGTACCAACTCATTGTAACAGAAACGATTATATTTTTGAAGATGCCAAGGAATATGGCAAAAAAGGCTATGTGGATATTACCACAAGTTCATATCCCTATTATATGGATGAGGAAATAAAACCTTCAAAAGCCTTAAAGCAACTGCTCGAAAGTGGCGTTCCGATCGAACATATCACTTTCACTTCAGATGCCTGCGGATCATTGCCAGGCTTTGATCCTGTTACCGGAAAACTCATCAAAATTGAAATGGGTTATCCCGATTCTGTCCTGAGGGAAATAAAGGAAGCTGTTCTGGAAGATGGAATTCCGCTCGAACAGGCACTTAAAGTTGCGACAAGTAATCCGGCCAGCATTTTAAAACTGACCAATAAGGGCTTTATTCAGGAAGGATTTGATGCCGATATTCTGGTACTGGATGATGAATTCAATATCAAACATTTGATGGCCAATGGGGTATTTTTTAAATAGGAATTTCCGAAAGAAAGTATGAAAAGCGCATCAGTATTTGTTATCATCTTGTTGAATATATGGATATTATATCCTGTGAAACTGGAAGGACAAGTTGAGGTTACAGGGACTAATTCACCGGAATTGCATGATTTTTCACCTGTTTTACAATTTTTGGCATCTCCCTGGTTCGAAGGACGGGAAACAGGCACCGCAGGTGGATATATGGCAGCAGATTATATCGCTTCTGTTATGCAACAATCTGGATTAAAGCCATTTAACAAGATTGAAAAGAAT
>CAZVKW010000048.1:21700-23224 GCA_964627945.1 uncultured Lentimicrobiaceae bacterium | reverse complement strand
TTGATCACCCCATCGCTCGAAGAAATGGTGCATTTGGCATCCGAAATGGACCGACTCAACCTGCACTGGCCCTTGCTGATTGGTGGCGCCACAACTTCGGAGGTGCATACTGCTGTGAAAATCGCCCCTGCCCGCAAACAACCGGTCATCCATGTGCGTGATGCTTCGAAAGTTACACAGGTAATTGCCAATCTTCTGGGTGTTAACACCCGATCAGAAAACTATATTTTGGAAATTGAAACCCGCTACGAGCAATTACGCAACAAATACGCCGACAGCAAGTTGGAGGAAAAATACCTCAGCATTGATGAAGCCAGAAAAAATAAATTCCACGCTACATTTAACAACTCAACAATACATATACCTCAACGTCAGGGAATTATCCATCTGGAAAATCTTGATCTGAACGAATTATTGCCTTTCATCGACTGGACATTTTTCTTTCATGCCTGGCGTATCAATGGGAAATATCCACGCATTTTCGATGATCCTGAAAAAGGCACAGAAGCAAAAAAACTATTCGATGATGGTCAGGTTCTGCTGAAGAGAATCGTGGATGAAAAATTATTGACTGCTCGTGGTATTGCTGGAATTTTTCCTGCAAATGCAAAAGGTGATTCGGTGAAGATTTTTGACAATGAAAGACCTGATATTCAGATATCTGCATTTCATTTTTTGCGCAATCAGCAACTCAAAAACGAAGCTATTCCTAATCTGAGTCTGGCTGATTTTATAGCCCCTGAATCTTCCGGAATTACTGATTATCTGGGATTTTTCGTGGTAACAGCCGGAATAGGAACGGAAAAACTGGTTGCTGATTTTGAAGCTGATAACGACGATTACAGTGCCATCATGGCCAAAGTGCTTTCTGATCGTCTGGCCGAAGCTTTCGCAGAATATCTCCATTACAAAGTCAGAACCGAATTCTGGGGATATGCGCCGGCAGAATCACTTTCAACAGAACAGCTTCTGAGCGAGGAATACCGTGGCATTCGTCCAGCACCGGGCTATCCTGCCTGTCCGGAACATTCCGAAAAAAGAACGCTGTTTGATCTTCTCGATGCTGAAAACAAGACCGGTGTTAACATGACCGAAAACTTTGCCATGTCACCTGCAGCTTCGGTTTGCGGATATTATTTTGCACATCCCGATGCGCAGTATTTTAACGTGGGTAAAATCGGCCGTGATCAATTGAACGAATATGCCGAAATCAAACAAATGAAGCCAGCTGATCTGGAGCGACTTCTTAATACCAATCTGAATTACAAATAATTGCATCACCATGAATCCAATACTCACTGTTAACGAAGCCATCGAAAAGTCCGGAAACAAGACATTGTTTTCGTTCGAACTGCTTCCTCCGCTGAAAGGTCAGAACATCGAACATATCCAAAATACGATTGATCCACTCATGGATTTCAAACCGGCTTTTGTGAATGTAACCTATCATCAGGAAGAATTTCAATATCGGGAAGTCGGGAATGGTTTGCTCGAAAAGAAAACCATCCGCAAACGACCCGGAAC
>CAZVKW010000048.1:19752-21600 GCA_964627945.1 uncultured Lentimicrobiaceae bacterium | reverse complement strand
AAATTTCTGAAAAAGAAAATTGAAGCCGGAGCTGAATTTGTTGTTACACAGCTCTTTTACGAAAATAAAAAATACTTCGATTTTGTGGATCGTTGTCGCGCAGTTGGAATCACTGTTCCGATTATTCCAGGAATAAAGCCGATTTCAACGCACAACCATTTGAATATGCTGCCGCAAACATTCAATATCGATATGCCACAGGAGCTTGTTCGTGAGGTTCGTAAATGTGCTGATAATAAACAGGTTAAACAAGTTGGGATTGAATGGGCCATTGCACAGTCGAAGGAACTTATCGCCCGGGGCGCACCTGTTTTACATTTCTATACGATGGGAAACTCTGATAATATCCGCAAAATCGTGGAAGCTGTATTTTAACTTTGGTTTTGCGAATGCCTTTAACTGAATGAGCAGGGATTTCGATGGGAAAAAATGTACTTTTGAAAACCGAAATTTTTAGGAATGAGTCTATACGAACTGTTTTCAAAACCCGGAAAAAAGATTGCCATTCTGGTCGATCCAGACAAACCGACCGATGAGCAGATCATCCGGATTGCCAGCAAATCAGCAGAAGCCGGAGTCGATTTTTTCTTTGTTGGCGGAAGTTTGCTTACCAACGATAATCTTGATAGTTGTATCAAATTGCTGAAAAAACATTCCACAATTCCTGTAATACTTTTCCCCGGAAACACCAACCAACTGAGCAACAAAGCCGACGGATTCCTTTTCCTATCGCTGATTTCAGGACGAAACGCCGAAATGCTGATTGGTCGCCATGTTATTGCTGCCCCGTATCTGAAACTCAGCGGACTTGAAATCATCCCGACTGGTTATATGCTCATCGACAGCGGTAAACCTACATCGGTGAGCTATATGAGCAATACATTTCCCATTCCGAACGATAAATATGACATCGCAATATGCACAGCGATGGCTGGTGAAATGCTGGGTATGAAACTCATTTTCCTGGAAGCCGGATCAGGCGCCTCCACTCCTGTTTCTCCAGAAATGATCCGGATGGTGAGCGACAGCATTAGCATTCCATTGATCGTTGGCGGAGGAATCAGAACTCCTGAAAAAGCCGCTGAGTGCGCAAAAGCCGGGGCTGATGTGGTCGTTATCGGAAATGCGCTGGAGAAAGATCCTGAATTGCTTCTTGAATTCGTAAAAGCCGTCCATCAATCTGTGTAAATTATTGATTTACAATCACTTATAAATTTTGTTCTATGCTGAAGAAGTTGCTTTTCATCCATCTTGCATTGTTAAGTCTTTGCAGTTCTGCAATCATTGCCCAGGAAAAAATATTCACGCCTGAAGAAGTAGTCGGACTCAATCCATCTTTATATCCTTCAGGGTTTTCACAATTGCAATGGGTTGGAAATAAGGATATTTATTCCTATTCCGATAAAAAATACATGATTCAGGTAAACGCTTCCGAAAACAAAAACGACACTGTTTTCAGTCTCAGCAGCCTTAATACTTTATTGAAGAACAGTCATTTTGATACATTGACTAGAATCCCGCAAATCAATTGGATCGATGAATCGAAACTGTATTATTTTAGTCAGAATAAATTATTTCTCTTTAATATAAACGACAAATCAGTAAACCTGATTTCTGCTTTTCCTGAAAACGCACAAAATCAAAACATCAGTCTGCCTTCGTTGCGTGTAGCATATACAATCGACAATAATTTATATGTGTCTGATGGTGAAAAACATACACAAATCACTTTTGAACCGGAAGGTGTGGTTTGTGGACAAACGGTTCATAGGAATGAATTCGGCATCAGTGGTGGTATTTTCTGGTCGCCCGATGGAAATAAGATCGCTTTTTACCGAATGGACGAAA
>CAZVKW010000048.1:18036-19652 GCA_964627945.1 uncultured Lentimicrobiaceae bacterium | reverse complement strand
ATGAACCCTATGTTTTTTCTTCCTGATGGTTCGAATAACTTTTTGTGGTTGAGCCAGCGTGATGGTTATCTGCATTTGTATCTGTATGATTTACAAGGCAATATGATTCGTCAAATCACTTCAGGATCTTGGGTAGTTAGTTCATTTTCAGGATTTTCGGCCGACGGAAAAAATATCTTTTTCCTTTCGACAAAGGAAAGTCCTATCGAACAGAATATCTATACTCTGAACATTAAATCCGCTAAAATCAGCCGGCTGAGTTCCGACAAAGGCACACACCGTGCCATTGTATGTAAATCAGGAAAATTTGTGCTGGATGTTTATTCAAATCAAAGCACCCCACGAGCTATCAAGCTAATCACAACAAAAAATGGCAAATCTCTGAATATCAAAACAGAAACAAATCCGTTAAAGGATTACAAACTAGGAAAAACCCGGATATTTACAATACCTGCAACTGATGGAAGTGATTTATATTGCCGTATGATTAGCCCTCCCGGCATGGATTCAACGAAACGCTATCCGGTTGTTGTCTACGTTTATGGAGGACCTCATTCTCAAATGATTACAGAGAGCTGGCTGGGTGGAGCGAATTTTTATCTGAATTATCTGGCACAGAAAGGCTATATCGTTTTCACGCTCGACAATCATGGCACCTCAAACCGTGGAAAAGCCTTTGAACAGGCAATATTTCGGAATGTGGGTACTATTGAATCAGAAGACCAGATGCTTGGAATCGCATATCTGCGAAGCCTTCCTTTTGTGGATGCTTCAAGAATCGGAATCGATGGCTGGAGCTATGGTGGCTTTATGTCGATGACACTGAAACTACAACATCCTGATGTTTTCAAGGTCGCAATTGCCGGTGGCCCGGTTATCGACTGGAAATATTACGAAGTGATGTATGGTGAGCGGTATATGGATACACCGCAAACAAATCCTGATGGGTATGCAAAAGCAAGTCTTCTGAATCAGGCGAAGAACCTGAAGGGTAAACTGCTGATCATGCATGGCACCGAAGACAATACGGTTGTCTGGCAAAACAGTCTCAGCTTTCTGAAGCAATGTGTGGATGACGGAATTCTGCTCGATTATTTTGTTTATCCGGGTCATGAGCATAATGTAAGAGGCAAGGATCGTGCACATCTGATCCGGAAGATTACAAACTACTTCGAAGAGACCCTATAAGTCGCTTTCCCAAATTATATAATTTTCCAATATTTGGAATATTTACCAAATATTGGAACTTATTTTCTTATTCGCTTTTTATAACTAATTGTATATTAGTCATATAAAATTTAGGCCTGTAATTAGTAATGACTTTAATAACAAATTAAGTCCATTACTATGGAATCAAATAAAGCAAATAGGCCAAAAGACTATTCGGAAGAAAAGTTATTTCGTGGAAGAAATATTTTGGTTGTTGATGATGTGATGATCAATTATTTATTGATCAAAGCGATGCTCATAAAAACAGGCGCTGAAATAATCTGGGCTGATAATGGCATGAAGGCTATTGAAATCGTTTCATTTGATCCTCTTGTGGATCTTGTTTTGATGGACTACAATATGCCAGGAATGAACGGTCTTGAAGCAACAATCAGGTTAAAGGAAAT
>CAZVKW010000048.1:15548-17936 GCA_964627945.1 uncultured Lentimicrobiaceae bacterium | reverse complement strand
TAAGAAGTTAATTTCAGAATAAATTTGTCATTATCTTTGTTCAGATATTTTCTGTGTTGGATTTAACTTTCGCTCTATGCGAAGCCGATTATTCATTCTGTTTATTTGTTTAACCACGTTCGGGAACACGATTCCTTTTAAGGTAATCGCCTCTTCCGATCCCGTCGTTGACAGCCTCAGCATCCTTATCAATACCCAGACCGGTGCAGAACAATTAAAAACATATGTTGCACTAATTGCTTCTTTACGCAATACTGATCCGGCTCGGGGAATTGACATGGCCCGTGACGGAATAGTAAAAGCCGATCAGCTGGACGAAGAACTTCTCAAAGCAAAAATCATGAATGAAGAAGGAGTATGTTACCGAAAACTTCGTCTGTATGATAAAGCTATTTCCATTCATTTTGAAGTACTTAGTATTTTCGAAAAATATCATGACAGCATGGGAATAGCCTTTTCCTATGCCAATATAGGAAATGTATATAATCTGACCGGTGAACTCGACGATGCGCTTGAATATCATATGAAAGCCCTTTCAATCAAGGAATATTTGCACAATAACACACAAATTGCTTATTCGCACAATGCAATTGGAATGGTGCTTATTCAGCAAAACAAAGCTGATCAGGCACTTAAATATTTTGAAAGTGCCATACAACTTCATACACAAAATAATGGTCTGATTGAGATGGCTAATATTTTTGGAAATTTTGGAAATGCCTTGATGAGTCTTGGCCGCTTCGACGAAGCCATTACAAATCTAACGAAAGCAGAAGAAATTTATAAAACCACTTCCAATGTTTTCGGACTGGCCACCACATATAATCGAATGGCAGATGTTTATTATCACAAAGGCGATCTGAAGACTGCAATTAATCTTCTGAAACTCTCCGAGAACATTTCAAATACCTCAAATAATCCAAATCTGCTTTACTCCAACTATGTTTTGCATAGCAAGGTCCTGGAATCAGGAAAGCAGTATGCCGACGCGCTTGTTTATCATAAAAAAGCCTTTAACGAAAAGGATTCAATCACAAGTCTTCAGCGCTTTTACGAATTACAGGAAATTAAGGTTCGGTATGAAACCAGTAAAATTGACACTGACAATGTAATTCTAAGGCTGAAAATCAAGGAACAGGATTTACGGATAAGGTCATATATCATACTTCTGGTAGGTATCACTTTTGTTCTTTTCTCCTTTTTCGCAATCTGGCGTTATTCCAAGAATAAGAAAATGAGCAAACACCTGGGAGAGGTCAATCAGTCGCTCGAAAAAAGAGTGGAAGAGCGCACCCGTGAGCTGAAAAACCAGATACAAGCCCGTGAAGAAGCCATTAATTCGCTTAGAAAGAGCGAAGAAAAATTTAAGACAATTGCAGAAACTTCTCCTTTGGGAATTACAGTTTCCAACGCCACAGGTCAGATTATTTTTGCCAATAACAGACTCAGCGAACTTACAGGACTTAATAAACAGCAGTTTCTAGATGATAACTGGATTTCCCAGGTGATGGTTGAAGACCGGGAACAAGTGATTGAAAAATGGCAATCAGGACATAATGAACTGCATCAGATCTCTGATTTTATTTTCAGAATGGTCTGGCTCGGAAAAATAAACTGGTTCCATTTGAAAGCTGCTCCCATTGTCAACGATCAGGAATTCCTTGGTATGGTGGCACTTATTGAGAATATTACTTCTCAGAAAGATTTCGAACAACAACTGATCAGGTCAAAAAACAAAGCAGAAGAATCGGACAGACTAAAATCTGCTTTTCTGGCAAATATGTCGCATGAAATACGCACTCCGATGAATGCTATTCTTGGCTTCTCGGATTTGCTTTCATCAAATGAATATGATGAATCGGAAAAAATCGAATTCATCAATATGATCAAGTCAAGTGGAAAACTCTTGCTGAACCTGATCAACGACATCATTGATATTTCAAAAATTGAGGCTGGAGAGCTGAAAATTCAAAAATCACAATTCCAGCTTGATACCCTACTCGACGAAACATACAACACTTTCAAACAGCAACTTGAGCAATCCGGAAAGAAAAATGTTCAGCTTATTCTGAATCACCGTGATGAACTCAATCAGGTCAAAATAACAAGCGATAAACTCCGTTTGCAGCAGATTCTGACCAATTTGCTTAGCAATGCATTAAAATTTACCAATTCCGGTGAAGTTGAATTCGGAGCTTTGCTGATCGAGGATCAGTTCGAGTTTTATGTACGGGACTCAGGAATCGGAATCCCCGAATCGAAACTTGAGGTAATTTTCGAGCGATTCCGCCAAGCGGATGACTCACACACAAGACTTTATGGTGGCACCGGACTAGGTCTGGCCATCACCCGTAATCTGACTGAATTACTGGGAGGACATATCTGGGC
>CAZVKW010000048.1:0-15448 GCA_964627945.1 uncultured Lentimicrobiaceae bacterium | reverse complement strand
CCCATAATCGCCATCACCGGTTTTTCGTTGAGCGAACAGGAACATGAATTCATTCAGATGGGATTTGATGCCATGATCAGCAAACCCTTCAGCATCGAGAAACTCAATCTGAAATTCAGAAAATTGTTAAAAAGTTGAATTGCAAACCAATAAAACAAATCGTGCGTAAACAATTCAAAACCATCTTACTGTTAGCAATCTTTTTTCATCTGCCCGGCTTCATGATCAGGGCACAGGTTTTCACCGAAATCAGCAAACAACCACAGGGAATGGCTAACAGCACTGCTGCCTGGATTGCAGCAGGCACCGGTTTGAACCTCTTGCACAGTGGCGAACTGGTGCACAACAAGATGCAAACAAAAATAACTTTTTACAAACAGACAGGTCAGGATCAGTTTAGCCCGTTTAACAGCAACCTCCCGGCCATCTGCCGCGGTGAAATTGATGTTGCTGACATCAATAAAGATGGTTTACCCGATGTTGCATTAACTGGCCTTGGTGCTGATAATCGTCCGGTAGCGGGTGTTTATTTACAACAAAGTGAAGGTGGTTTTGCGCGCGTTCAAACCAATATGCCCGGTCTCATTGACGGATCGATCGAGTTTGGTGACTTTGACAAAGACGATGATCTGGATATTCTCTATTGTGGTGCCGACATTAATAAAATAGCGCGCACCATCATCATGGAAAACAAAGATGGGAAACTCGTCGAAAACCCAGTGAATCTTCCCGGGGTTCAATACGGAGCGGCCCGCTGGGGTGATCCAAATCAGAATGGGTACCTCGATATTCTTCTGACCGGACTTTCAGGTGCAGGTCCTATCACACGAATGTATATCTTTCAGAATCAGTTGTATAGATTGCTTCCACAAATGATTCCCGGACTTAAGCACAGCGATTGTGCCTGGCTTGATTACAATCAGGACAATCTCGCTGATTTTGTGATTAGCGGTGCCACTTCTTCCGGAATGCCTTATACCAGAGTATTTAAAGCATATAAAAACATGCAGTTTGACGAACTCCCCGAACGCGGAATGCGTCAACTCATGAACTGCCGGATAGATGTAAGCGACTTTGATGCCGATCATGATCCGGACATCGTGATTGTTGGAGAAAGTCTTGAACGACCATATACTGTTGTTCTTGAAAATCGCAAGGATCAGGGATTTAGTGATTATATGGCAGGCTTGACAGGTGTAGCAAATGGCACTGCCCGATGGGGAGATTATGACGGTGACGGAGACTATGATCTGTTTATTACCGGAATCGATGTGTGCTATAATATTATTGGAAACATATATCGCAACAATCTCAATCCTGAAATTGACCGGGAAGATGAAAACGTAGATATTTTCATCGAATCGCCCATTGTCGATTACAACCGGGGGCCTTATTTTTACTTTGTTTATTCCTCCTGTTTCTGTGATCTTGAAGGAAAAGGGGTCAAGTCGTACAATATGCTGATCAGCAATGTGCATCAGGAAAAGAAAGACTTCGATCTGAATTATAAATTCAATGAGATTCTCGTAAAAGAGTATCCGGGATGGGGATGGTCAGATCGCGGACACCGTACTTCAAATGCCTTTACGAGCACAAATGAAGCCGAGAAAGCCCGTGAACAGGTAATTGGCGGTTATACAAACGACAGTTTTAAAATACACTATATCAACTGGTAATCATATCCGTACCGGATCATCAGCATTTTTCGTATTTCCAGTTTCGCGATTTTCCTTCGGCAATCCATTCAAGTGCCTGATCCAACCGTTTCAAACGTGTTTCTTCCGTTTTTGCACTTGTGATCCACTCAACATATTCCTTCCGCTTCCCCGGACTAAAGGCATCAAATACACTTCGTGCCTTTTCGTTTTCAACGATAGCCTTTGCAAGATATTCTGGCACAACAAGTTCATTCTGAATACTTTGCTTGCCTTTTGAAACCTTCACCCCTTGCTCATTCAACAGCATTGCCTCGCGGATATAATAAATGATAATTTCATCTGCAGGAAGATCTTTTACAGTCCTGATTTGCCCGAAATTTCCCATTCCCGATTTTTGATTCACTTCCAAACGTCCATCCGGATCCGGAATTTCCTTCCCTAATCTGAAACCAAAGGCACAATGCTGTTTGAAAGCGGCCATGCTGCACAAAATCGCTCCCCTAAATTCAAAATGAGGAAATCCCCATTTAATAGTTTCCTCGGCATGAGGACAGGCCTGATAAACAAGTGATCGCAGATGTAGAAGAATTTCATGTGCAAAGGTTGCCGAAGCAGCGATATATTCTTCATGATTTTCGGGTCGTAAGGCCATAACAAAGCTATTTTACTTGATTAGGTTCCAAAAATACAATTCATTTTAAACCAAGCCTTCTGCACACTACCATAATACGCTCCAAATTCTGTATTTTTATTCCGTTTTTCGACCGAATCATCCTCATGGAACTCATTACAAACGATCAGCTTCAATTAGCAACTGAATATGTTAACCATACTGGAATACATATTTTCCTAACGGGTAAAGCCGGCACCGGAAAAACAACATTTTTACACCAGCTCCGAAAAACAACATCCAAACGTCTAATTGTGACTGCACCAACAGGAGTTGCTGCCATCAACGCGGGCGGTGTAACCATACATTCCTTTTTCCAGTTACCTTTCGGACCTCAGGTTCCAGAAGAATTTGCACGTCATGTTGAAGCTTCAGATGCATTTGCATCATTCAACGACAAAGACCGCACAACAGCCTCCCGTTTGCAGAAGATGACCCGTGAGAAAATCAACATCATTAAAAGTCTTGATTTGCTGGTGATTGACGAAATAAGTATGGTCAGGGCCGATCTTCTTGATGCTATTGATGCTGTTCTGCGCCGTTACCGCAACCGCAATATTCCTTTTGGCGGAGTGCAGCTGCTTATGATTGGCGATCTTCAACAACTTGCCCCTGTTGCAAAGGAGGAAGACTGGGAGATTCTGCGTCCGTATTACGATTCCGTGTTCTTTTTCAGCAGCATCGCCTTAAAAAAAACCAACTATATCAGCATCGAACTTACTGAGATTTTCAGGCAGCAGGATCAGGATTTCATCGCATTGCTCAACAAAGTGCGTGATAACCAAATGACGCAGGAAACGATTCAGGAACTTAACAAAAGATATCAGCCTGATTTCAAGGCAAAGGAAGAAGATGGATATATAACGCTTACATCTCATAATATTCAGAGTCAGGAGATTAACCGACGCAAACTGGAATCCCTCCCGGGGAAACCCAAAAGTTTCGAAGCGACAGTTTCAGGTGAATTTCCTGAATATTCATTCCCAACCGAATCACAACTGAAGCTTAAAACAGGAAGTCAGGTTATGTTTGTTAAAAACGACCCTTCTCCTGAAAAAGCATTCTATAATGGACGAATCGGAACACTCATTGCCATTGAAGACGAAAAATTAGTTGTTCGTTGCAAGGATGGCGGCGAAGACATCGAGGTTGGCCCTTTGGAATGGAACAACTGCCGCTATAATCTCGACGAAAACACAAAGGAAATCCGTGAAACCGTGATCGGAACCTTTCGCCAGTATCCTGTTAAACTGGCCTGGGCCATTACCATTCACAAAAGTCAGGGACTCACGTTCGATAAAGTGATCATCGATGCTCAGGCAGCTTTTACTCACGGGCAGGTTTATGTTGCATTGAGCCGTTGCCGCACCTTCGAAGGAATGGTTTTGAGTTCGCCTATCGAAAAACGCTCGGTAAGACATGATGCAAACGTCAACAATTTTGTGCGTTCGATGCAGGAAAATCCTCCCGGGAAAACCGAACTGGAACTGGCAAAGGAAGCCTACAAACAGGAATTGCTGAACGAATTGTTCAACTTCGAGCCATTGTTAAAACGTATCTATACGCTCAGCAGGGTTCTATCTGAAAATAAAGACAGAATTGAAGCCTCAGCAGGCGAAGTACTTCTGAAATTGATTCCGGAATTTAAAACCGGAATGGTTGAAATCGGGGACAAATTCCGACGACAACTCAATCAGCTTGGCATTCAAAGTTCTGAAATGGAAGAAGATTCACTCATACAGGAACGAATTCAGAAGGCGGTCGGATATTTCCGTCCTTTGCTTCTCGAACATATACAAACACTTCAGTTTGAGGTTGAAACAGACAATGCTGAAGCCCGTAAAAACATTGAAGAGGCACTTCAGCGCCTGCATTCCGATTTGCATGTGCATGAGCAGTGTCTGCTTACCTCCATGCATGGGTTTGACCCGGAGACATACATTGAAACACGGGCAAAAGCTTCGATAGACGGTCCGGAAAAGAAAAAAACCGGAAAACGTGACTCAAAAATCCGTCTCAAAAATGCCAGTTTGTATAAATCACTGAAGCAGTGGCGCGACGAAGTAGCCGAAGAAATGAACCTGCGTCCGGATGAGGTGTTGGCCTGGAAATCACTGATGGAAGTTAGTGAAAATCTCCCTGAAAACCTCAGTCAGCTCAAGGCAATCAAAGGAATTGGCAAGAAGAAACTGGCAACATTTGGCACTGATATTCTGGAAATAGTTTCAGGATTTAGCGGCAAAACACTACAAAACGAATCGGAAGATAAGGAAGACAAAAAATCTCAGAAAAAGGACACCAAAAGCGTCAGTTTTGAAATGTTCAAAAGCGGAAAAAGCATCCCGGAGATTGCTTCAGAACGCAATTTTGCCGAATCGACCATCATCGGGCATCTGGCAGATTTTGTAAAAACGGGTGATTTGCCTGTGAGCCTGTTTTTGAGCGAGGCCAGTATTGATCATATTACTGAATATTTCCTCGAAACCCGTGACCTGAATCTCAAACGAGCCAAAGAAGTGCTTGGTGATAATTACACTTATGGTGATATAAAACTGGTAATCTGTCATTTAGAATACGAAAAGAAAGTTGATGAATCTTTCGACCGATAGTAAACATAACGAAACCCAAATAGCAATTTATATGAAAACTGATTCAACGAGATTGCAGAATATTTTGAACAAAGCAATTGATAACAAACTTATTTTCGGAACCTCGGTAAGCATCCGTCAGGGTGATTATATATGGAGTGGTGTATCGGGAAATTTCACAATGAACCGTCAGTTTTATATTGCCAGTACAACAAAACTTTTCGTTACGGCCATGCTGTTACAGGCAGAAGAAAAGGGATTGCTGAACCGGAAAGATCTCATCTCAAAATACCTGACTTCCGCAATCATGAATGGATTGCATGTTTTGAATAATACAGAGTATGCCGAGGGAATAACAATTGAAAATCTGATGGCCCATACTTCCGGAATTCCCGATTATTTTCAGCAGAAAAGAGCAAACGGAATCAGTCTGGAGACAGAATTGCTGAAAGGAAACGATCTGGCCTGGTCGACAGAACAATGTGTTGATGACTCAAAAAAAATGAAACCTGCATTTGCGCCGGGAACCAAAGGAAAAGCATTGTATTCCGACACAAATTATCAGCTCCTCGGAAAAATTCTTGAAACAATTCATGGAAATGACTTCGGGACACTGGTTCAGGACCTGATCTGCCAACCGATTGGTTTAAAAAACACCTATCTCTATTCTGATATTCAGGACAAGCAGGCCCAGGATATGTATTTCAAAAACAATCCATTGTTAATTCCAAAAGCCATGGTTTCTTTCGGCTCTGACGGCGGAATCGTATCTACATCTGAAGAATTACTACAGTTCACTCAGGCTTTTTTCGGAGGTGCATTTTTCTCAAAAGACTTGATCAGTGGATTAAAGCAATGGAACAGGATTTTCTTTCCACTCGAATCAGGTATCGGAATTCATCGTTTCAAACTGCCGTGGTTCTTTTCGCCCTTTAAAGCCTTCCCGGAATTGATAGGCCACTCAGGTCTTTCAGGTGCCTTTGCCTTTTACTGTCCTGTTAAAGATTTGTATCTGGCAGGAACCGTCAACCAGATTAGTCAGCCACAAATCTCATACCGACTGATGCTGAAACTTATGAGCGAGTTTTAAGATTATAAATAATTCGCATAGATTGGCTTTTGCATTAAGTTCATCGTAAATTTGTTATCCTTAGAAGCAGCTAAAAGGTGTTTGGCCGATTGATTTTTTGACTTACTTTGATTTCAAATAATCCCGGATCTTATAGCTGCCAATAATATTCTAATCAGGCAATTGGCGGTATGGAATTCAGATTTACGATTTACTCAGGCCTTTTTCTGGCCACAACAATTGTATCATTTTTTGTAGCTATCCTGGCATGGCGAAGGCGGAATGTTAAAGGAGCCAAAGACCTTGTTCGTCTGATGATCATCGCTGGTTACTGGACTTTCTGGATTTTACTCGAGTCGATGGCTGTTACCAAAGAAATGAAGGTGCTTTTGTCGCAGATTGCCTATGTTGGTGCCGTTTTTACCCCAATCCTCTATTTTATCTTTGTTTTGCGGTATGTTGGAAAGGAAAAATACCTTGCGCCACAAGCAAACAGGATTATCCTTATGATTATTCCTGTTATTACCTTGATTCTGACTTTTACGAATAATTTTCATCACCTGCTCTGGTCGGATTATTCGGCAATTTCCCCCGAAACGAACCTGATGGAATACGGTCATGGAATTGCCTTCTGGATAGGTTATATGTCATTTAATTATATGCTTCTTGCTATTGTTACTGTGAATCTGTATGATTTCATTCTGCATCGGTCGTTGTACTACCGCAAACAGGGAATCATTATTATTATAGCAGGCTTTAGCCCATGGACAGCCAGTATTTTATATCTCACAGGAGCCAATCCGGTTGCAGGGCTTGATCTGGTTCCGATCAGTATGATTATAAGTGGAAGTCTTTTTGCGTATTCAATTTTTTATTATCGTTTTCTTGATCTGGTTCCTGTCGCCAGAAAAACACTCGTCGAAACTTTACCTGATGGTATCCTGGCGATTGATGAATTTGATAGAATTCAGGAAATCAATCATGCAGCAATTAACTTTCTTGGAATCAAACAAAAAGACATACTTGGGCAGACCCTTGACGCTTGTGGCGCAGAAGTCAAACCCCTGTTTCAGGCACTCACAAACACCCTGACCAACGATCAGATAAGTCTGGAAGAAACAGGCAAAACCTACAGTGTTTTGCATCAACCAATTCATAATCAGCCCGGTAGTCGTTTGGTAATCATCCGTGATATTACCGAACAGGTAGAATCCATTCGAAAAATAGGTGAAAGTGATGCCAAATTCCGGAAAATGTTCAGAATGTTTCGGCTCATGGCTGATAATATGCCTGATTTATTGTGGGCAAAAAACCTGAATAAAGATTTTATTTTCGTCAACAAAGCCATGTGCGATGTTATGTTGAAAGCCGTTGATACCGATGAACCCTTGGGAAAATCAGATTTGTATTTCTCAATGCGTGAACGGGCCAAACATCAGGACAATCCTGACTGGCATACATTTGGGGAACTATGTCAGGATACCGATGATACAGTGATTCGTTTGGAAAAACCACAACAATTTGATGAATTTGGAAATGTCTGTGGCCAGTTTATGTTTCTTGATGTGAATAAAGCCCCCATTATTGATGAATCCGGAACCATGATCGGAGTAGTTGGTAGCGCCCGCGATATTACGAAACAGAAAGAAAATGAAACGGAAATTCAACGGAAGGACCAATTGCTTGATGCAATCACAAAGGCAACCGCATTATTGATTCAGGGCGAAATACACGAAAAAAGCATCGTAGGTGCATTGGAAATTATTGGCAAAGCAACTTCAGCTGACAGGTCTTATATTTTCAAGAACAATCCACATCCGGTTTATAAGTTACCCGTTTTAAGCATGTTATATGAGTGGACAAATGGAAAGTTCAGCTCTCAGATCGAAAATCCCGAAATGCAATGTCTGCCTTTCGATGAACTGGGCGAATCGTGGTACAATATGCTTTCTACAGGTTCAGTCATTAACGGATTGGTTAAAGACTTACCAAATGAAATAAGAAATATATTTGAGGCACAGGAAGTTAAATCAGCCTTGATAGCCCCGGTGTTTATCAACTCAACTTTCTGGGGTGTAGTTGGTTTCGACGATTGTTCCGTGGGCCGTCTGTGGTCGCTTACCGAAGAACATCTTCTTGCAGCAGCAGCGAACACCATCGGAGCAGCATATCTGCAAAAAATACATCGCGAAGAACTCATTGCAGCAAAAGACAAAGCTGAAGAAAGTGATCGCCTGAAATCGGCTTTTCTGGCCAATATGAGTCATGAAATCCGGACTCCGATGAATGGAATTCTGGGTTTTGCTGAATTGTTGAAAGAACCGGGTCTCAGCGGGGAAGAACAAAAAGAGTACATCAGCATTATCGAAAAAAGCGGTGCACGCATGTTAAATATTATCAATGATATTGTTGATATTTCGAAGATCGAGTCTGGACAGATGGAAATCTACTTTAAAGAGACCGACATCAATACGCAGATTCAATATATCCATTCATTTTTTACACCGGAAACAGAAACAAAAAAAATCAATTTCAATTATCATAATACTCTGTTTTCCAACGAATCAATAATTACAACCGACCGTGAAAAACTCTATGCTATTCTAACGAATCTGGTCAAAAATGCCATCAAATACACCAAAGAAGGCAACATCGATTTTGGTTACAAACTGAAAGGCACAATGCTCGAATTTTATGTTAAAGACACTGGCATTGGTGTTCCAAAAAACAGACAACAAGCCATTTTCGAACGTTTTGTACAGGCTGATATAGCTGATAAAAAGGCCATGCAGGGAGCCGGTCTTGGGTTAAGCATTACCAAAGCTTATGTGGAAATGCTGGGAGGTGAAATCTGGCTCGAAAGTGAAGAAGGAAAAGGCTCAGTTTTCTATTTCACAATTCCATATACACCCGTGATCTTAGCCCCTGAGATTCCTGAAAAAGGTATTTCAGAAAGTTTTGACAATTCCGTTAACAACCTCAAAATTCTGATAGCGGAAGATGAAATTACTTCAGATTTATTTATTACCCTGTCGATCAAGCCTTTATGTCGTGAAATCCTTCATGCCACCAATGGACTTGAAGCGATTCAGCTTTGTCATGATCATCCGGATATTGATGTTATTCTGATGGATATAAAAATGCCTGAAATGAATGGGTTTGAATCGACCCGTCAGATCAGAACCTTTAACAAAGGGGTGATAATCATTGCCCAGACAGCTTTTGGCATGAATACCGATCAGGCTATGGCGATTGATGCAGGATGCAATGATTATATTTCGAAACCCGTCAGAGTGCATGAGCTCAATGCGATTATCAATAAACACACCGGAAAATAATAAATATTAAATTCACTCTTCTGGAGGTTGAAAATCAGACTTCCTTTTCCGAAAAGTGAAGCAGCGCAATCGATTACGGGAATTTTTTGCGCAATTATATGCCGTATTTTGACCGAAACCGTATCTTTACATCTTGCCATTGCAGGCACAGAATCATTATTAACCTTAAGGTTTCCACACGATGAAAAAGTATTTTCTCCAGCTTATCATGCTTCCTTTCTGGCTTATGCTCAGTGTTCCGGTATTAGCTTCCGGCGATCAAACTCCTCCAAGCATTGAGCCTCCTTTCTGGTGGGCAGGCATGAAAAGTCCCGATCTCCAACTTATGGTTCATGCGAAAGATATTTCACTGACAAAAGCCATGATCGATTATGCGGGAGTGAGTATTGAATCTCAGGTTTCGGTCGAAAACCCGAATTATCTCTTTCTGAACCTGAAACTAAGTGAAGATGTTCAGCCAGGTGCATTTGAAATCAGGTTCATCATTGGTAATAAAACCTTTTCTACAAGCAATTACGAACTGAAAAAACGTCGTGAAGGATCAGCCGACCGAAAAGGTTTTGATAATAAAGATGTGATTTACCTCCTGATGCCAGATCGTTTTTCGAATGGGAATCCCAATAACGACAGTCAGGAACCGATGATTCAGAAAGCCAATCGCTCAGAGCCAAACGGTCGTCATGGAGGTGATATCCAGGGAATTACAAATCATCTTGATTATTTGGTTGATCTGGGAGTAACAGCAATCTGGCCAACTCCGCTTCTTGAAAACAATGAACCAGCATATTCTTATCATGGATATGCTATCACCGACTTATATAAAGTTGATGCCCGCCACGGAACGAATGAAGAATATACAAATATGGTGAGCGAGGCACATAAAAAAGGCCTGAAAGTGATCATGGATCTGGTATTAAACCATTACGGAACCGGCCATCGCTGGACCAAGGATATGCCTATGAATGACTGGTCGAATGTTTGGCCTGAATTCACCCGATCAAATTACAGGGGTGGCGCCATTTCTGATCCGCATGGTGCTGAATCGGACCGCAATAAAATGTACCGGGGTTGGTTTGACCATCATATGGCTGATTTCAACCAAAAAAATCCCTTTGTAACGAACTATCTGATTCAGAACAGTATCTGGTGGATTGAATATGCCGATCTCGATGGTATTCGTCAGGACACCTACCCTTATTCAGAAAAAGACGCTCTGTCACAATGGATGCAGCGTCTGCGCTATGAGTATCCAAATTTCTCCGTCGTTGGTGAAGTATGGCTCAATTATGCGCCCCAGGTGGCTTACTGGCAGGAAAACAACAGGAACAAGGATGGATATAATTCAAACCTCAATTATGTGATGGATTTTCCGCTTCGCCATGCTTTGGTTTCGGCTTTGAATGAGGACAACGGCTGGGATCGTGGTATCGCAAGATTGTATGAATCGCTCAGCCTCGATTTTGTGTACGAAAATCCGGATCAGATTATGAATTTTGCAGACAATCATGATACTGACCGTCTCTTCTCAGCATTGGGTGAGGACAAGAATAAAATGAAAATGGCGATGACTTTCCTGTTGACAGTGAGAGGTTTCCCACAAATATATTACGGCAGTGAAATACTGTGTGTCGGCAAAGAAAATCAGGGCCATGGTGTGATGCGTAATGATTTCCCCGGTGGTTGGGCAAACGATCCGGTGAATGCATTTGTTGCTGAAGGTCGCACAGCCGATCAAAACGAGGTATTTAACCATATCCGCACCTTATTGCATTTCCGCAAAGACAATCCGGTGATGCAAACCGGAAAACTCACCCATTATATCCCCGAAGATGGCGTTTATGTGTATTTCAGACATGATAGTGATCATTCGGTGATGGTGATACTAAACAACAATAAATCCGCAAAAACGATTGATTGTAAGCGCTTTCAGGAAAGTCTGGCAGGATATACAAACGGAACTGATATTTTGTACAGAACCTATTTTGACCATTTTGGAACCATTGAGATCCCGGCTACATCATCGCGCGTTATTCAACTGAACAAATAACAGTCCCGATGAATAAAATATGCGCAATTTTTACGATCCTGTATTTTACACTTTCTCCCATCATGGCCCAGGAAAACCTGAATAAAAGTCTGGGTAACCTCAGCTCGAAAGACTGGGATGGTAAGCGACTCGAATTACTCACCACCTATGGCAAAGTGCGAATCTCTTTCGTGAATGAAGGTACCGTTCGTGTTTGGGCTGTGAAAGATGGTTTTACAAAAGAATTCTCTTACGCTGTTGTAGATCAGCCTGTTTATTCCGGAGCCGAATACATCGAAAACCGTGGATTTATTCAATTGAAAAGCAAGCAACTAACCGTTCAGATCAGCGAAAGACCTGTTCGAATAAGCTTTTATTCTCCTGATGGACAATTACTTAGCGAAGATGATCCTGCCTTTGGAACCAGCTGGTTGGGAAATGAAGTAACAACTTACAAAACCCTGCAACCGGACGAAAAATTTATTGGTCTGGGTGCTAAAACAGGAGGCTTGAATCGTTTCGGATCAGCTTATGTAAACTGGAATACCGATGATCCGAAACACGAAAACTGGTCAGATCCTCTTTATTCCAGTATCCCTTTCTATATGGGTATCACGCAGAAAAAAGTCTATGGCATTTTCTTTGATAATACCTGGAAAAGCCGGTTTAATTTTGGTGCTTCGGGCAACCGCTTCTCCTATTTCTCTGCCGATGGAGGCGAAATGGATTATTATTTCTTCCATGCACCGGATGTGAAATCCATTCTCGGACTTTACACCCAACTCACTGGACATATGCAGATGCCTCCTTACTGGACACTTGGCTATCAGCAATGCCGATGGAGTTATACTCCTGATACTGACGTGCTGAATGTTGCCAAAACCTTCCGCGAAAAGAAGATTCCGGCTGATGCCATCTATCTCGATATTGATTATATGGATGCTTATAAAATTTTTACCTGGCATCCGCAGAATTTCAGCAATCCGAAAAAATTGCTGACCGAACTCCGTGAAATGGGATTCCATGCAACGGTCATCGTCGATCCGGGAATTAAAGTTGAACCCGGCTATCAGGCGTTTGAAGATGGCATGAAAAATAAGGTTTTTGCGATGTATCCTGATCAGATGCCTTATACTGCCCAGGTATGGCCAGGCTGGTGTCATTTCCCTGATTTCACCAATCCTGCAACACGCGAATGGTGGGGAAAACTTTTCAGTACTTATGTTGATGCCGGCGTGGAAGGTTTCTGGAACGATATGAATGAGTTTTCGACCTGGGGCCAGCAGGTTCCATCGCTGGTTGAATTTGATTGGGAAGGACATAAAACTACCTATTCCGAAGTGAAAAATATCTACGGTATGCAGATGTCGCGAAGCACTTTCGAGGGAACGAAAAAACTCATGAACGGGAGACGTCCTTTCATACTCACCCGTGCCGGTTTTGCAGGAATGCAGCGTTACACTTCTCTTTGGACAGGCGACAATCAACCACATAACGAGCATATGTTATTGGGAGTTCGTTTGGTTAACTCCCTTGGTTTATCCGGAATTTCGCAGGTTGGCTATGATATTGCCGGTTTTATGGGAAATGCAACACCTGAACTATACAGCCGCTGGATCAGCATAGGCGCATTTTCACCCTTTTACCGTGGACATACGGCCAAAAACAACCAGCGTTCCGAGCCATGGTCATATGGTGAAGGGCCGGAAAATATCGCCCGTAAATTCATTAGTTTCCATTACAGCCTCATACCATACATCTATTCCGGGTTCCGGAATTCAGTTATGACAGGCCTTCCATTGCAGCGCAGTCTTGCCATTGATTATACACTTGATCAAAATATTTACAGGACAGATTTCGAGAATCAGTATTTGTTTGGACCTTCCATCCTCGTGGCTCCGCTTACCAGCGATCAGAAGGTTGTGAAGGTATATTTCCCCGAAGGAAAATGGTACAGTATTTACAATGATGCTGTTTATCAGGGAAATACAGAAGAATTGGTGGAAGCACCGCTTCAACGCTTGCCGGTTTTTGCCAAAGGTGGCAGCATCATTCCATTACAGTCGGTTACACAGAATACAACTGAAAAACCAGATGAAACCATTGAAATTCATGTCTATCACGGTCCACAAAATGAAGCTATGCTCTGGTATGAAGACGATGGAGGCACCTATGAGTTTGAAAGTGGTAGTTTTTATCAACGTAATGCGACTTTGGATTCAGATGGGAAGAAACTGATATTCAGCAAGGTGGAAGGTAGTTTTATCTCCAAATTCAGTAAAATAAGGTTGGTAATGCATGGGTTCGGTTCTGAAATCACTTCCTTAAAAGTGAATAACAAAACCATTAAAAGTGAGAATCACAGTACGTATATCGATATCCTGAACAACGGAAAAACGCTGGGAAATCCGATCATTTTCACATTCGAAAACGAACATAATCAAATCAATATCAACTGGTAACAAATAAAAACCATGAAAAGAAGCAAAATGAACATCCTTTTACTGGCATCATTGCTGATGATCGCGCTCATCAGTTGGACAGCCTGCCATCCGAAAAAGGCAGCCGAACAGAAAGAAGAGAAAACAAGACCTGTTTCAAGTGTTGTGACTCCCGACTGGGCCAAAGATGCCACCATTTATGAAATCAATACCCGGCAATTCACCCAGGAAGGAACTTTCAATGCCATGCGCAAACATCTCCCACGTTTGAAAGCTTTAGGCATTGATATTCTGTGGTTTATGCCTATTCATCCCATTGGAAAACTGAACCGCAAACAAGGTTTGGGAAGCTATTATTCGGTGCAGGATTATCGGGGTGTGAATTATGAATTCGGAAATTTTGAGGATTTCAAATCGCTGGTTGATACTGCTCACCAAATGGGATTCAAAGTGATTCTCGACTGGGTGGCCAATCACACTGCCTTCGATCATGCCTGGGTTGAAGCCCATCCAGCATGGTACAAACACGACAATAATAACAAAATCGTATCGCCTTACGACTGGACAGATGTTGCCCAACTCAACTACGAAACCAATGCACCGCTCTGGAACGCCATGATCAGCGATATGAAATACTGGGTAAGCGATGCCAATATCGACGGCTTCAGATGTGATGTTGCCGGCATGGTTCCGGTGGCTTTCTGGGAACGTGCACGCGTTGAACTTGATAGCATTAAGCCAGTTTTCATGCTTGCCGAAGATGAAGGAACTCCTGCCCTGCTCACGAAGGCTTTCGATGCCAACTATGGATGGGAATTTCACCATGTGATGAATAAAATTGCAAAAGGAGAGAAAAACGCAGCAGATGTGTTTGCTTTCTTTGCCAAGAACGACAGTATTTTCCCGGCCAATAGTTACCGGATGAACTTCATCACCAATCACGATGAAAACTCCTGGAACGGAACCGAATTCGAAAGATTGGGTGATGCTGTAAAGGCAATGGCCGTCGTGAGTTTTACTGTTCCGGGTTTCCCGCTCATATACAATGGACAGGAAGTTGCGCTTGATCATCGCCTGAAGTTCTTCGAAAAAGACGAGATCGACTGGACAAAAGAAACCGAACTGACCGCTTTCTACACCCGTCTGAACGAAATCAAAAAAGACAATCCGGCGATCTGGAACGGAAATCAGGGCGGAGATTTTGAAAAGGTTGAAACCGACAATCCGGAAAAAGTACTTGCCTTTACGCGTACAAAAGGAATCAGCAAGATTTTTGTGTTGGTCAATCTGAGCAATGAAGAACAAAGTGTCGGCCTGAAAAACAAAAAAGCTGCCGGATCGTATACCGATCTCATCGCAGGCAATAAAGTGATGCTGAATACCTCGAACTCGATTGATATGCCAGCCTGGTCGTATCTTGTTCTGAGATAATAATTAACTAAATGAATCTAAGTCGTTTAGTTCTTGAATTTGAATGCATAAAGGTTAACCGCAAAGCACGCTGAGGAGTCGCAAAGTACCGCAAAGAATAATAAACTCTGCGTTTCTCCATGCATTCTTGGCGCCCGCAGTTAAATTTAGAAAGAGTAACTCTAAAGAAAACGAGGAGTCGCAAAGTACCGCAAAGAATAATAAACTCTGCGTTTCTCCATGCATTC
>CAZVKW010000047.1:1599-23291 GCA_964627945.1 uncultured Lentimicrobiaceae bacterium | reverse complement strand
ATTAATTATCAGCCAATAAGATAATCCGAAATAAATTTCTGTATTTTAGTGGAAGTTTCAAGACGTTTATTCAGCAAAAGGCAGGTAAGACACGGAATGGAAAAACAAAGAAAACTCTCCATTTCTCCAATGGATTGGATTAAAAATCAAGGATTCTGGATAGCATTCCTTTCCTCGGTTCTGATCAGTTCTTGTTTATATTTTTTTAATCCATTTGGCCTAAATCCTTTGGCCAATAAGGCTGTCGCAGTAGCGGTTTTAATGATTCTATGGTGGGTAACCGAAGCTTTGCCTTTGCCGGTCGTAGCCCTCATCCCGATCGTATTGCATCCGCTATTACAGATCGGAAGTCTGGAAGAAACAACCAAATCGTACAGCAATCCTGTGATTTTCCTTTTCATGGGTGGATTTATTATCGGCTTGGCCATCCAGAAATGGAACCTGCACAAAAGGATCGCCATGAATATCGTGAAACTCACCGGAACCAGCGGAAACCGGATTATCCTTGGCTTTATCATCGCAACCGGTTTTATAAGCATGTGGCTCAGCAACACTGCCACAACGATGATGATGTTTCCGATTGCCCTGAGCGTTATCACGGTGATGAAGGAACACGAACAAAAAGGAACAAACTTCCATCACTTCTCCCTCGCTTTGATGCTGGTGATCGCCTATGCCAGCAATATTGGCGGAATGGCGACCATCATCGGAACACCACCCAATGTTGCTTTTGTTGGCATTATCGAGAAAAAATACGGCTTTACGGTTGAATTTATCGACTGGATGATCGTATGTCTGCCACTGGTATTATTGTTGCTGGCTTTTCTCTATTTTATTCTGGTTTATGTATTGTATCCGAATGGCATAAAACGCAGTAAACTTGCCGGCGATTTTATCATCGATGAAATTCAGAAACTGGGCAAACTCTCGCTAACTGAGAAAAGAGTACTTGCTATTTTTATCGTCACAGCACTTCTCTGGATTACGAAGGATTTAATCAATAAACTGAATCTGTTCCGGCTTGATGATAATATGATCGCCATCATAGGTGCACTCGCAATGTTTGCTACTCCCAGCGGAACGCGGGATGGAAAGAAAAAAGTAATGATTCTGGACTGGGAAGATACCTCGAAAATGTCGTGGGGAATTCTGCTGCTTTTTGGCGGCGGACTCGCCATGGCCGGATCGCTTGAAAAGGCAGGTGTGATGAGTCAGATTGGAAACTGGATCGCCGGTTTCAGTAATACCGGAGGTTTCACACTGGTACTGATTGTTGCAATTGTATCTATTTTTCTGAGCGAGCTCATGAGCAATGTGGCACAGGTGATTGTGCTCACACCAGTTTTGGCTGCCATGGCCGATGCACTGCATCTTGATCCTTTGTTGCTTGGAATACCTATGACGCTTGCTGCCAGCGCAGCTGCCATGATGCCCATGGGCACTCCGCCTAATGCGATTGTGTTCAGCAGTGGATTTATCAAGTTGAAAGACATGATGTTAGCCGGATTTATCATGAACATCATCAGCATCATCCTGATTACATTGTTCTCATGGTTTGTGCTTCCGCATGTGATGTCGGTAATAAATCCATGATTTGCCCGATTTTATCAATTTCAAATTTATTCAGCAAGAATTCACAGATATTTAACGAATGCAATTATCTTTGTCGGCAAATAAATCACCTTATGATTGCATGCCAGCATTTCATTGCCGATTCAGAATCAATAAGATATCATTCATTAAAGACGGTTTTTAGCCGTCTTTTTTATTTTCAGTAAATGAATATGAAAAAGGAAATTTATCGGAAAGCGCGTCTGATTCTCGAAGATGGGAAAGTCTTTGAAGGAAAATCATTCGGCTTCGAGGGCTCTGTTGCTGGTGAAATTGTTTTCAATACAGCAATGACCGGTTATCCAGAAAGTCTGACTGACCCATCCTATCGTGGTCAGATTATTGTTTTGACGTATCCCTCCATCGGGAATTATGGTGTTCCTGCCTCTACCATAAAGGATGATATGCCGGAGTTCTTTGAATCAGACAATATTCATGCCCGTGGATTGATTATTTCAGATTATTCTGAGAAATACAACCACTGGAACGCTGCAAAAAGTCTGTCGGAATGGCTTAAGGAAGAAAAAGTTCCGGGCTTGTTTGGAATAGATACGCGCATGTTAACCAAGCATATACGCGAAAAAGGTTGTATGCTTGCCAAGATTGTTTTCGATGAGGATATCGCATTCGATGATCCCGGAAAACAAAACCTTGTAGCAGAAGTCAGTTGTGAACAAAAAACTGTTTACGGAAATGGAAAACACAGGATTGTTCTGATCGATTGCGGGGTTAAAAACAATATAATCAGATATTTACTTGAATATAATACGACAGTTATCAAGGTTCCTTGGGATTATCCGATCGCAAACGAAAACTTTGACGGACTATTCATCTCCAATGGTCCCGGAGATCCTGTACAATGTGTTCAGACAATCGAGAACCTGAAAATTGCACAGCAATCTGATTACCCGATTTTTGGAATTTGTCTCGGCCACCAGTTAATGGCTTTGGCAGCCGGAGCACAAACTTATAAGCTCAAATTCGGGCACCGAAGCCACAACCAGCCCGTGCTTCAAAATGGTACGTCGAGAGCCTATCTCACTTCGCAAAATCACGGCTATGCTGTTGACAATGAAAGCATTCCAAATGATTGGAGTGCTTATTTTACCAATCTGAACGATGGCAGCAACGAAGGCTTGAAACACAACACAAAACCCTGGTTTACAACACAATTCCATCCGGAAGCTTCCAGTGGTCCAACCGACACTTCCTTTTTATTTGGTGAATTTATCAAGGCAATCGAAACATGGAAAAAATAGAAAAAGTACTCGTGCTCGGTTCAGGCGCGCTGAAAATCGGTGAGGCCGGCGAATTTGATTACAGCGGCTCACAGGCATTGAAGGCCTTGCGTGAAGAAGGAATTACCACTGTATTGATCAATCCGAATATCGCGACAGTCCAGACTTCTGAAGGGATTGCCGACATCATTTATTACCTGCCGGTGACTGCCGTTTTTGTAGAAAAAATAATCGAAAAAGAAAAGCCTCAGGGTATTTTACTTGCATTTGGCGGACAGACAGCGCTCAATTGTGGCATCGACCTTTTCCGTCAGGGAATTTTGAAGAAGCACAATATCAAAGTATTAGGAACTCCGGTTGAGGCGATCATAGAGACCGAAGACCGTGAACTTTTTGCCAATCTGTTGCGAAATATCTCCATCAAAACGCCCAAGAGTATTGCCGTAACAAGTCATCAAGACGCTGTAATTGCCGCTGAAACGATCGGATTTCCGGTTATCGTCAGAGCTGCATTTACATTGGGCGGACAAGGAAGTGGTTTTTGCAACAATATGACTGAATTACAGCAACTTTCAGAAAAAGCTTTTTCCTATTCGAATCAGATTTTGGTGGAAGAATCACTGAAAGGCTGGAAAGAAGTTGAATACGAAGTAGTTCGAGACCGCTTCGACAACTGTCTGACAGTGTGTAATATGGAGAATTTCGATCCGCTGGGAATCCATACTGGTGAGAGCATCGTTGTTGCTCCTTCGCAAACGCTTACCAACAGTGAATATCATAAACTCAGGAAACTTTCAATCGAAATAGTGCGAAGAGTCGGAATCGTTGGCGAATGCAATGTTCAATACGCCCTTGATCCCTTTTCGGAAGACTACCGCGTTATTGAAGTTAACGCGCGTTTGTCACGTTCGAGCGCCCTTGCATCAAAGGCTACAGGTTATCCATTGGCTTTTGTGGCTGCAAAACTGGCATTGGGGTATGGTCTTCATGAACTGAAAAACAATGTTACGAAGACAACACCTGCCTTTTTTGAACCCGCTCTGGATTATCTTGTTTGTAAGATTCCACGATGGGATCTGAACAAATTTCAGGGTGTTTCGAAAGAGATTGGTTCAAGCATGAAAAGTGTGGGCGAGGTAATGGCGATTGGCAGGAGCTTCGAGGAATGCATTCAAAAAGGTCTGAGAATGACAGGATTAGGCATGCATGGATTTGCTGCCAATAAAGAAATAGTCGTTGACGATATCGAATCAGCTTTATCAAACCCGACAGACACCCGCATTTTCGTGATCGGACAGGCTTTTCGCGAAGGATGGACAGTGGAACAGGTTTACCAGAAAACAAAAATAGATCGATGGTTTCTTTCAAAGCTCATGCACATTCACGAACTGGAAACTGAGATTTCAGAAGTGGGTGACACCGAAAACATCACATATGATCTTCTTGATGAAGCTAAAAAAGCCGGTTTTTCTGATTTTCAACTCGCCCGTTTGCTGAATAAAACAGGCACTCTTGGAAAGGATGATGACGAATTACTGAATTTCAGAGATTTCCGCAAAAGCATGGGAATTGTTCCCTATGTGAAACAAATTGATACGCTGGCAGCAGAATATCCTGCAGCGACAAACTACCTCTATCTGACCTATCATGGTTCAGAACATGATATTACATACGAGAATGATCAAAAATCGGTCATCGTGCTCGGTTCGGGCGCTTACCGCATCGGAAGCAGTGTTGAGTTTGACTGGTCGAGTGTGAATGCGCTTCAGACGATTGACAAATCCGGATATCGGTCGGTGATGATCAACTATAATCCTGAAACGGTAAGTACGGATTATGATATTTGTAAACGCCTGTATTTCGATGAATTAAGTCTGGAACGAGTGATGGATATTGCCGAACTCGAACAAGCTTTCGGAATCATTGTTTCAACAGGCGGACAGATTCCAAACAATCTGGCAATCAGGCTTCACAACCAGAATTTTCCGCTTCTCGGCACTTCTGCCCTCTCGATCGACCGGGCTGAGAACCGCTATAAATTCTCCGAGATGCTTGATAAGATCGGTGTGGATCAGCCACTTTGGAAGGAACTCACTGATATTGAGGATATTTTCAAATTCACTGATGAAGTTGGATATCCGGTACTGATCAGGCCTTCTTATGTGCTTTCGGGCGCTGCCATGAACATCGTTTCGAACAAAAGCGAGTTGCAGTATTTCCTTGATCTGGCAACACTCGTTTCAAAACAATATCCGGTGGTTGTTTCCAAATTCATGACCGACACCAAAGAAATTGAGATGGATGCTGTGGCTGACAAAGGAAATATTATTCTTTACGCCATTTCAGAACATATCGAGTTTGCAGGCGTACATTCGGGCGATGCCACGATCATGTTTCCGCCTCAGAAAGTGTATGTGGAAACCATCCGGCGTATCAAAAAGATCAGCCGTCAGATTGCTGAAGAACTGCAGATCAGTGGACCATTCAATATTCAGTTTCTGGCAAAAGACAATGATATCAAGGTGATTGAATGCAATTTACGCGCATCAAGAAGTCTTCCTTTTGTTTCCAAAGTACTGAAAACCAACTTCATCGATTATGCGACGCGCATCATGCTCGGGCAGAAAGTCGAGAAACCCAATAAATCGCTCTTCGACATCGATTATATTGGTGTGAAAGCGCCGCAGTTTTCATTTTCGAGGTTGAGCAAAGCCGATCCGGTTCTGGGTGTTGATATGGCTTCAACTGGCGAAGTAGGTTGTCTGGGTGATGATTATTACGAAGCCATTCTCAAGGCCATGCTTTCTGTCGGATACCGCATTCCCAAGAAAAATATCCTTATTTCCTCCGGTCCGATGCGTTCAAAAACAGAACTCATTATAAGCGCCAACTATCTGGCAACCAATGGTTATCAATTATATGCAACAAAAGGAACCCACTTATTCTTTCAGGAAAACAATATCCCGTCCATTCTGGTCAACTGGCCCGATGTGAAAGAGAGCCCGAATGCCTACGAAATGATCCGAAACCGTCAGATAGATCTGGTTATCAATATTCCCAAGGATCTGAGTGAAGAGGAACTTGACAATGATTATACCATCCGTCGGGCAGCCGTTGATTTTAATGTTCCGCTCATCACCAATGCCCGCTTAGCCAGTGCATTCATTTATGCGATATCAAAATACAAAATGGAGGATTTAAAAATCAAAAGTTGGGATGAGTATTAGAGTGAAAAGTTCAAAGTATAAAGTATTTTTAAAGAGTTGATTGATGTCAAATGTAAAGGATGCATATCGGGCATGGTCGGAGACATACGATACGAACTTGAATAAAACCCGCGATCTTGAGGGAATTGCTATAAGAGCGGTTTTAAACGATCTGCGATTTGATCATTGTCTTGAAATTGGTTGCGGAACAGGTAAAAATACTGTCTGGCTGTCGGAAAAAGCAAAACATATATTATCCGTTGACCTTTCTGAGGAAATGCTTTTACTGGCTAAACAAAAGAATCAGGATAAAAATGTTGAATTTTTATTGGCTGATATCAACAACGCCTGGACTTTCACAACTGATACTTTCGATCTGGTATCGTTCAGTCTGGTGCTGGAACATATCGAAAAACTGGATCATGTTTTCGCGGAGGCATCTCGTTTGCTGAATCAAAATGGTCATCTGTATCTTGGTGAACTTCACCCATTTAAACAATATTCAGGCAGTAAAGCACGATTCGAAACTGACGAAAGATTGCAAATTGTGGATTGTTTTAACCATCATATTTCCGATTTTATTAGGATTGCCAATAAGAACGGACTTACTCTCAAAAGTTTGAGAGAATTTTTTGATGATGATAATCCTGAAATTCCGAGAATATTGACATTAGTATTTGTGAAGAATTGATTATCAATTGTTTGAAATATTGAAATCCTTATAATACATAAAGCAGGTTTCTTCTCCATTTTTCAACTCAAAACGCATACTATGAAACAACGTATTGCCCTGATCAGTTTGCTTGTAGCCGATTATGATGAAGCCATACATTTCTATACAACTAAATTGCATTTCACCCTGAGCGAAGACACGCAACTTACCGAAACAAAACGTTGGGTTGTTGTCACACCTCCTGGTTCTGATTGTTGTTCACTTTTACTCGCAAAGGCATCTAACAGCGAACAGGCCGGTTTCATCGGGAATCAAACCGGCGGGCGGGTATTTCTGTTTCTTTATACCGATAACCTTGACCGTGATTATGGGAATCTACTCACCCATGAAATAAAAATAATCAGGGAACCTTCCGACGAATCGTATGGGAAAGTGTTGGTTTTCGCTGATTTATATGGCAATCAATGGGATATGATTGAACCAAAAGTGAGTGAGAAGTGAAAAACGAAAATCATTCATTCAATTCAAATCCTGAACGTTTTCTCGTTAAATCGCTGTTATCGATTCTTGTATTTACCGGATTGATATGCCTGGGAGCGCAGATTCGGATTCCTATGGGTGAGGTTCCAATTGTGATGACGAGCCTGATCATTTATACTGGAAGTTTGATTCTAAGTGCAAACATTTCATTTTCAGCAACTTTGCTTTATTTGATATTCGGTTCTTTGGGTCAACCGGTCTTTTCAGGAGGAAGTGCTGGCTATCAGCACCTTATAGGACCTACTGGAGGTTATTTGATCGGGTTCGCTTTGTCAGCCTTTGTCATCGGGAGAATTTCTGAAAAACAGAAAAAACTAAAATGTGATATTCCTGCACTTCTGGCTGGTTCGGCCTGTATTCATGGTTTGGGAATTTTATGGATGTCTACTCAGTTTCCCGATAGCTGGTTGAATATGCGTGCTCTCTATCCTGTTTTTTTGCTCGCTGATACCCTGAAAATATTTGTGGCTTTACTCCTGGCTTATACTATCCGGCCATTTTTGATTCCCCGCCAAAACATAGAATAGCGATTTTCGGGAAATATCCTTACTTTCGTGAGTTGATTCACTCATGATGAGTAAAGAACTGATCAGAAAGATTTTACGTAAATTGATTCATTCCGTCAGGATACTTTTTCTGGTACTGGGAGTATCATTTTTTACGATGATCATGCTCAGTTTTACCGATCTCCCCTATCTTGGAATTCACTGGTTGGGTACCCACGACTGCAAACCAATCGAAAAAGTTGATTATGTGGTACTTATGGGAGCAGGTGGAATGCCCGGACCAGAAAGTCTGATTCGTTGCTATTATGCCGCTCAAATAGCCGACAGCTTTCCGGATAGTAAAGTGATCGTCGCGTTTCCGGTTGATATCGATGCCAGGTATCAGGGAAGTGAGAACGAATCCCTTGCGTTGGAGCTCGTCAGCCGTGGGATTGATCCAAATCGGATTATCGCTGAAACAAACGGAACCAATACTTACACACAAGCAGAGGGCATCTTGAACATCATCAAAGATCCATCTGTTTCACTGGTGGTCGTCAGTTCTCCTGAACATATCTATCGCTGTATCAGAACCTTCCGGAAACAAGGCTTTCAGGAGGTGAACGGTTTACCGACTTTCGAGCAATCAATTGACGATAATGTTTTTTATACTTCTCCCGAAAAAAAAGCGAATGTTCGGCCTGTTGAACGAAACCTGATGCTCAGATACAATATGTGGAGCTATCTGCAATATGAAATTGTTATATTAAGAGAATTCACAGCGCTTACATATTATAAGTTTAGAGGATATATCTGATAATCAAGCAAAATAGATTTTCTGATTTTAATCTCATCACAACAAATTCCTTTTATAATTCTATTCAAATTATTATACAATCTTTTGATATTCTTACTAATATATTGATTATAAGAAAAATACAAAAGACACAAAATAAAAAATGAGAACTAATTGTCATTGGAATTAAAGGAAAAATTCTTTCGGAATTTCGCCTGTATACACGTATCTTTGTATATACGATTGAATTTAGGAATGATGGATTCAGTAATCTATAAGTAATTGTATCCAAAGCGAAACAAAAAGTCAATCAGACTCATATGGATCAGACAAAGCCAACTTATGAAGATCTCGAGAAGCGAATCAAAGACTTAGAATTGATCCTGCAGAGTCAAAAACAATCCCCGGACGAAATTCCTCAATATTCACAGCCTAAGATTGAAACATTTCCACCTGGATTGGAATCCGTGAATCAGGACAAATCTATCATCCAAAAATTCTTACAAAGCGAAGACCTGATTACCAATCTGTTGAATAATATCGATGTAGGAATCGTGGTGCATGGAGGAGATGGATCCATCATCTTATGCAACAAACGCGCAGCAGTGATATTGGGTGTTCCAGAAAATCAGTTAATTGGCGCAAAATCATTTCCTCCGGACTGGAAAATCACTGACATTAATGGAGAAATTATTCAGCCTGAACAACTTCCGTTGATTGAAATCAAGCGGACCAAAAAGTCCTTGCAAAACAAACAGATGGCAATTTCCAGACCAAATATTACTGAACCAATCTGGCTCAAGGTCAATGGATTTCCGGTTTTTGATCATCAAGGTGAATTAGATGAAATTATTATCAGTCTGATGGATATAACCGATCAGAAAAAGGCTGAAACCGAGTATATCCAGATAAATTCACTTTTATCCGATTTCATCCGCTATTCACCCATCCAAACCTATATCAAGGAAGTGACTGACACTGAAAGTCGCGTTTTTGCTGCAAGCCAGAATTTTATGGATATGATCGGGAAAACAGGCAATGAAATTATCGGAAAAAATATGTCTGAAATTTTCCCGGAAGAATTTGCACAAAAGATTACACTTGATGATCAGGAGGTGGTAAATAAGGGTAAAATCCTGAAAATTGATGAAGATTATTGTGGACGTAGTTATATTACAATCAAATTTCCTATTTTCCTGACAAACAGAAATTTATTGGCCGGTTTCACAATAGACATTACTGAACGTAAGGCAGCCAGTGACGAAGTAGCCAAACTTAGCAAACACTATCAGGCTTTACTCGAAAAAGCACCTGATGGAGTTGTGACATTAGACGCAGCCATGCAATTTACCTATTACAGTCCATCTGCCAAGAGGATTTTTGGATATGAAAATGACGAGGATATATCGCTTGATCCAACGGAAAACACGCATCCTGATGAATTGAACTTCGTCCTTTCTGAATTAGGACGCCTGATGGTTGAGCCATCCTATGTTCCAACACTTCAGTATCGGTTCAGGCATAAATCGGGCAAATATCTCTGGATAGAGAGTACTTTTTCCAACCTCCTGTCTGATCCGGATGTAAACTCAATCATTATTAACTTTCGCGATATTACCGATCGTAAGCTTATAAACGAAGCCATCATAAAGAAGAATCAGGAGTTGCAACTTCTTAATTCTGAAAAGGATAAAGTATTCTCTGTAATCGCTCACGATCTGCGCAGTCCCTTCAATGTATTTCTCGGTTTTACCAGAATGATGGTTGAGGATCTGCCAACACTCCGAATAGATGAAATTCAGACCATTGCGCTTACAATGCGTGAATCGGCCAATAATTTATATTCCTTGCTTGAGAATCTTCTGGAATGGTCGCGCATTCAGAGGAATATTACAGGTTTCAAACCAGAGGATATTCAATTGAGTGAACATCTTTCAGAAAGCACTTACTATCTGAACGATCTGGCAAAAAGAAAAGGTATTCAGATCAAAAAAATGATAGCCGAAGATATTACGGTCAAAGCGGACAGAAACTTACTTTCGGCAATATTTCGTAATCTGATTTCAAATGCGGTTAAATTTAGTCATCAAGGCGATATTGTAACCATAAAAGCTAGTGCAGAATCTGAATCTAGTATAAAAATCAGTGTTCAGGACACAGGTATTGGTATGAGTAAGGATATACTTAAAAATCTTTTCACGCTGAATGATAATATGAGTCGCAGAGGAACATCCGGCGAACCCAGTACGGGTTTAGGACTCATCATTTGTAAAGAATTTATCGAAAAATGCGGCGGTAAAATGATGGTTGAAAGCGAAGAAAATACAGGAAGTATATTTAGTTTTGATTTACCAGCCAAATAGATATTCATATAAATGCCAGAGTCGGAAGAGATGTTCTCATGAATGCTTTTCTTACCTTTGCTCCTGATGAAAGGACTTCGAGACGGCATTATTGTTCTGCTTTGTGGACTATTTCTATATAATTCAATGGGTTATATAGTTGTGCATTCGGTAATGCGCTCAAGCCTGAAGAAACAGTTTTTCGCCGAAATTACCCAACTCCCTGAAGAATCCCTTGTCCGACTTACTTTTCTTACTTCAGATAAAAGCAAACTTTTCGTCGATAAACGCCAACGACTCGAGATAAAACTCAAGGATCAGATGTATGATGTCGTGAAGTCGAAAGTGAATTCTGACAGCACAACCTATTATTGCGTAAGGGATACTCAGGAAGAACAGATCATTCGAAAAATGAGCATTCTCAATCAGCGCAACAACGAATCTCCCCTGAGGAAATCATCTGTTCAGATCATTGATCATCTGATCAAAATTGCACTCATACAAAAGAAAACTCAGCAAACTGATTTTTCGAAGACCATAAAGTTTTATGATTCAATTGTTTATGAATATACAGCGCCTTTACTGAATATTCTATTACCGCCTCCTCAATTTCTTAGCTGATCCCATTTCCAATTTTAACTTTAAAACCTCAAAGGGTTTTGAATATGCAATTATTCAACCGGAATACGGCTGTATTTCGATTGATGTAGTATGTTAAGAAATTAAAATCAATAAAATATGAAGAAATATCTAATCATCTTCAGCTTTTTGCTCACTACTTTGATCCTGCATGCCCAACAGATCAGCGTGCTGGATCACTCAAATCTGCAACCCGTGAGCAACTGTCTGATAATCAATCATTCAAAAACAGTTTCAACTTCAACGAACAATGATGGTTTTGCTGATATTAGTGCATTCAGCAAAACAGATACCCTTATTTTTAAACATCTTTCTTTCCAGTTGGTCAAGACGACCAAACTGGAGTTGAGTCGAACCAATAACACCCAATATCTGACCACTGCCGTGATTAACCTCGATGAGATCGTTTTTTCAGCCAATAAAGTGGAAGAGAAAAACCGTGATCTTGCTACCCGGATTGATATCATACAGGCACGAAGCATCGAATTCAACAATCCACAGACTTCGGCAGATGTACTGATTCAATCAGGCAAAGTTTTCGTTCAGCAGAGTCAGCTTGGCGCCGGAAGTCCGGTCATCCGCGGAATGGAGACAAACCGTGTTTTGCTGGTTGTGGATGGTGTTCGCATGAACAATGCCATTTACCGTGCTGGTCATCTTCAGAATGTGGTGACTATCGATCCGAATATGCTCGAACGTGTTGAAATCCTTCACGGTCCCGGATCGGTTATCTATGGAAGCGATGCCATGGGCGGTGTCATGCATTTCTACACAAAGAAACCAATCTTATCCTCAAACGACAAGGTTTATACATCCGGAAGTGCTTTTGTTCGCTATTCTTCTGCAGCCAACGAAAAAACCGGTAGTCTGACCCTGAATGCCGGATGGAAAAAGTTTGGCGTCCTCGTCAGCGGAAGTGTTAAGGATATCGGTGATCTGCGTGAGGGTAAAAACCGAGATTCAAAATACGGCGACTGGGGCAAAAGCATATATTATGCCGACAGAATCAATGGTTTGGACACCATGATGGTAAACAGTAATCCTTTGGTTCAGAAAAACTCGGGTTATTCACAGTATGATGTAATGGCCAAGGCATTCTGGAAACCAGATGAGAATCATGAAGTTACAATGAATCTTCAGCTTTCCAATTCGAGCAATATTCCCCGTTATGACCGTTTGACAGAATACTCAGGCGGTAAATTGAAATATGCCGAATGGTATTATGGTCCGCAAAGCCGTGCAATGGCCTCACTACGAAGTGAATGGCTCAGAGAAACAAAAATGTATGACAATGCTTCGGTGATGGTTTCTTATCAGAACATCAGCGAGGACCGCATTAGTCGGAGTTTTGGAAAAAGCAAAAAGAAACACCAGGAAGAAACCGTTGATATTCTTGCTTTTAACGCAGATTTCATGAAGGACATTTTCGAAAATTCGGAACTTCGTTATGGACTGGAAGCCAATGTAAACTTTGTTGGTTCAAAAGCCTACAATGAAAAAATCACCGACGGAACGATCACCAATGATGTGGCAACCCGCTATCCTGATGGTGGTGACCGAATGACAACCCTGGCTGCCTATGCCTCCAATAATTGGGAAATCAGCGAGAAACTGATTTTCTCACAGGGAATTCGACTGAGCAATGTTGCCTTACTCGCTAAATACACGCCTGAAATGCTGGAAATAACCAAATTCCCTTATTCTGATGACATTACACAAAACAATACTGCCCTCAACGGAAGTCTGGGACTTGTATATCTGCCAACAAACGGATGGAAAATTGCAGCCAATCTTTCGAGTGGATTCAGAGCCCCAAACATCGACGACATCTCGAAACTGAACGATTCGAACAGCTCGGATCAGTTGTTGATGGTTCCCAATCCCGACCTGAAACCGGAGTATTCATACAATGGTGAACTGACAATCGAGAAGACATTTGATAGCAGATTACAGCTTGGTGTGACCGGATTTTATACTTTGCTGAAGGATGCACTTGTTGGCCGTCCGTTTTTGTATAATGGTCAGGACTCTGTTGTATTTGACGGTGTTCTCTGTGGTGTTCAGGCGCTTCAGAATGCAGAGAAAGCTCTCATTTATGGAGTCGAAGCAAGTTTAACTGCCTCATTAACAAATTACTTATCACTTTCAAGTGATTTGACTTATACCTATGGTCAGGTAAAAGAAGAAGATGTTCCGCTGGATCATATTCCTCCTGTATTCGGAAACACTTCGCTCAAACTGAATCTGACGAAATTCTCTGCAGAATTTTATGCAAGATACGCCGGCTGGAAACATATCGAAGATTACAGTCCGAGTGGTGAAGACAATGAAACCTACGCTACCGTAGATGGAATGCCTTCGTGGATGACGCTGAATCTGCGGGCTTCGTATCAGTTCAACAAATATCTGAACGTTCAGGCCGGACTTGAAAACATCTTAGACAAGCATTACCGTATGTTTGCCAGTGGAATCAGTGCCCCGGGCCGAAATGTAATCTTAAGTCTGAGGTGCAATTTCTAATCTGAATGACCCCAATAAAAAGAGGCTGTCTCAGCAATGAGGCAGCCTCTATTGTATTATAAAATGATTGTATTTATTTTAAGACTTCATTCACCAACTTGGCGGCATCCTGCAACTGAATAGCAGAAAATACCTTCAAACCTGATTCGTCGATTAGTTTTTTCCCTTCGGCAGCATTGGTACCCTGCAAACGCACAATAATCGGAACCTTGATTTCGCCGATATTGTTATAGGCGTCCACAATCCCCTGGGCTACCCGGTCGCAACGAACGATTCCACCAAAGATATTTACAAGAATGGCTTTCACATTCGGGTCTTTCAGAATGATACGGAATGCTTCTTCCACACGTTTGGCATTGGCTGTACCACCCACATCGAGGAAGTTAGCCGGATCGCCGCCCGACATCTTGATCATATCCATGGTTGCCATGGCCAAACCGGCTCCATTCACCATACAACCAACATTACCGTCAAGTTTCACAAAGTTCAGATCATATTTACTGGCTTCCACCTCAATCGGATCTTCCTCGGTAAGGTCACGCATGGCAGCGATATCCGGATGACGAAAAAGCGCATTATTATCGACAGTCACTTTTGAATCAGCAGCATAGATTCTATCATCAGCAGCCTTGATCACAGGATTGATTTCGAACATACTGGCATCACAACCCAGGAAGGCATTGTAGAGTGAGCCTACAAACTTCACCATTTCCTTGAAGGCTGTTCCTGACAAGCCCAGATTAAAGGCAATCTGACGAGCCTGAAAGCCCTGCAGTCCGACAACGGGGTCAATTTCTTCATGGAAAATCTGTTCCGGTGTTTCTTCGGCAACTTTTTCGATATCCATACCACCGCGGGGTGAATACATCACCATATTGCGACCGGTCATACGGTTGAGCAGGATGCTCATATAAAACTCCTTAACATCGGATGGTCCGGCGTAATAAATATTTTGTTCGATCAGCAGTTTACTTACGAGTTTTCCTTCGGCTTTTGTTTGCGGAGTCACGAGCATCATGCCCAGAATCTGTTCGGCATACAAGCCAACATCTTCAAGTGATTTGGCAATTTTCACTCCACCACCTTTACCGCGTCCACCTGCATGAATCTGCGCTTTGACAGCCCATTTATCAGAACCGGTTTTTAGCTGAATAGCTTTAGCTGCATCAATAGCTTCTCCCCGACTAACTGCGACAATGCCAAATGGCACAGAAACGCCGTAACTGCTTAGTATTTGCTTACCCTGAAACTCGTGTAAATTCATATTGTATTAAGTTTTATCAAAGCAAAGTTATAAAAATCCCTGTTTGGCTTACCTGCAAGCATAATTTCAATGAAAATATTGTGATTCAGGGCTGGTGGAAGAGCCATTCTGCCTGATTCGCGGGATTTTTCTATCTTTGCACACTTAACAGATCCCATGATTCAGGCAAACGGAATTTATAAAGCATTTGGAAAAGTGGAAGTAATCAAAGGTGTCGACCTCAGGATTGCTCCTTCGGAAATCGTTTCCATTGTTGGCGCTTCAGGAGCCGGAAAATCAACATTATTACAGATTATCGGAACGATTGAAAAAGCGGATAGCGGAAAACTGATCATCGACAATACCGAGATCAACCGATTGAATGCCAATGAACTGGCTCGATTCCGGAACCGGAAAATCGGTTTTGTTTTTCAGTTTCATCACCTGCTTCCTGAGTTCACCGCGCTTGAAAACATCTGCATTCCTGCTTTTATTGCCGGGATTTCCAAAGAGGCTGCCACGAAAGAAGCAAACCGACTGCTGGAATACCTGAATCTGAGCGACCGGGCTACACATAAACCATCGGAACTATCGGGTGGAGAACAACAGCGTGTAGCTGTCGCCAGAGCGCTGATCAACAATCCGGCTGTCGTGCTGGCCGATGAACCATCCGGGAATCTGGATTCTAATTCAGCAAGTGAGCTGCATAATCTCTTTTTCAGGCTACGCGACGAACTCAAACAAACCTTTGTGATCGTAACACACAATCCCGAACTCGCAGCCATGGCCGACCGGAAACTTACCATTGCTGACGGGAAGATCAATGATTCAGTCAGAAGCAATAAATGAGATATTCATTCGTTCAGAAACATTCAACTTATCAAACACTTATGATCAATTTGCTGCAACGGAACCTTCATATCATACTGCTGTTATTTATCCTGATCGCCGGAAACAGCATCACCGCACAAGAAGAAGCCAAATCATACGAATCGGTTATCTTATCAGCCAATGCAAAATTTGAAGAAAAGGATTTTGTTAGTGCGAAAACTTATTACGAAATGGCATTGCGTTTCAAGGCTGATGATGCTTTCGCTAAAAAACGACTCACTGAAACAGTTGACCTGCTGAAAAAACAGATGGAGCAACAGGAAATCTTTTATCGTTTTCTCGATCAGGCTGACCAACTCCTTGCCGAAAATAAATCAGAAGAAGCGCTCGCTTCGTATAAAGAAGCTTTGAAAATTTTCCCGAAAGATAAATATGCCCTTGGAAAAGCACTCAAGATAGAAGAAACACTGGAAGCTGAACGAAAGAAAAGCGAGGCATACAATACTGCATTCATACTCGGTTCGAAACTCTTTGAAGAAAAGAAATTCGAAGAAGCGCAATTTCAACTCAATCAGGCTGTTGAAATCTTCCCCGGACGAAAAGAAGCCACCGATCTGCTGGCTTTGACAAACCAGAATCTGCTTGCTGAGCAACAGAAACGCGATGCATTTAACGAACTCCGACAGGAAGCGGAGCAATTCATTACAAGAAAAGACTATAAGTCAGCCGTTGAGAAATTAAGCAAGGCAAATGAGCTGATTCCTGAGGACAACAAAAACAGAATTCAACTTGAGGAAACACAGAAGTTGCTGGAAAAATCCTCGCGATATGACGAAATTCTTGCCAAAGCAGATGACTTATATGGTCAGAAAATGCTGACCGAAGCCCGCCAGCAATACACTGAAGCACAGGCTGTCTGGCCTGAACAGGCGTATCCGGCCGATATGATTAAACGAATTAACGAAACATTGCAGAGCGAAGCTTTCCTGAAACTTGAAGCATTCAATAAATCAGTTGCAGCTGCAAATCAATTATTTACTGAGAAAAAATTCGCCGACGCCAAAAGTGCCTACACAGAAGCACTTGCATTGAAGCCCGGAGATGATTTTGTTCAGAAAAGGATTCTGGAAACCGATGCACTCATACAGTCCATTGCAAAACAGCAGGAAACAGATGCTGCCTACGCTGCACTTATGACAAAAGCAGCAACGCAACTAACTGAAAAACAATACGAAAGTGCACTTGCATCCTTTCGCGAAGCTTCCGAATTAAAACCTGCTGAAAAAGAACCAATTGATAAAGTCAACGAACTCGAAAATCTTATCGCACGCAACAAAGCTGCTGCTGATCTTGAAAGCCAATACAACAATCTGATTAGTAAGGCTGATGGATTTTTTGCCGCTTCGGAGTTTGTCAGCGCCAGAGAATCCTATACTCAGGCTTCGGCACTGAAACCTGATCAGGCCTATCCGAAAACCAGAATCACAGAGACTGAAAAAAGATTGCTCGAACAGGAGCAGACTGCAACAACGAACAAACGATACAACGAACTTATTGCTTCCGCTGATCTGGCTTTCACCAGCCAAAAGTGGTCAGAAGCAAAAACAGCGTATACCGAAGCCCTGAGCGTGAAAGCCGATGAAAAATATCCGCAGGATCAGCTTAATCTTGTAAAAGAGAACATTATACGAATCGAAAAGGAATCTGCAAATCAGAAAGCTTACGACGAAGCACTTGCAATCGCTGACAAGCAAGCGGGTGAACAGAAATATGAAGAAGCCATCGTTTCTTATCAAACTGCACTTGGAATGAAGCCGGGTGAATCTTATCCCCAAACGCAGATTGCCTCACTCACCGAAAAGATGAAACAGCTTGCCGACGCCCGCGACCGCCAGAGCAGGATTGAATCACTGAAATCACAGGCTGAAGATGCCTTTACCCGAAAAGATTATGAATCCTCTGTCGGTTTCCTCAATCAGATTGTTGTTCTGGACAATGCAAATACCTATGCACCGGCAAGGATCGCTGAGATCAGACTGATGCAGGAAAGCATGAACCGCGAAAACCAGCGTCAGTACGACGAAAATATCGCTCTCGGAAATGCCAATCTGGATAAAAAAGCATATACCGATGCGATTGTCAATTTCAAAAACGCACTGACCTACAAACCGGCAGATGCATTCGCAACTGAGAAACTGACCCAGATTGACAATATCCTGAAAGAAAAGCTTTTGGCACAAAAATCAGAATACAATAAATTCATCACCGAGGCCGACAGACAATTCAATACGAAGATCTACGACAAGGCTGTTGAAGTATATCTGCAGGCCGAAAACGCCAAACCTGATGAGACTTATCCGCGTGAAATGATCCGGAAAATTGCCGACATCATTGAAATGAACAAACTATTTGTCCTGAACAACGAATCTGATAAAATCATTTTGAAGGCCAACCAGCCGAAACGCTTTGATTTCAAACCTGTTGACGTTGCCGAACGGCGTGGGAATATCATCCTGCTGAAAGCCCGCAATACAGGCAAACGCAGTTTCCCGCTGCTGATCAGCTTCGGAAGCAAGGATGGCAAGAACGGTAGTTTTGTACTTCCAATGCCTGAAAAGGAAGATTTTAACGATTTCATCGTCAGAATTGGATCGCAATACAAATGGTTTAGCGAAGACAATACCTGGATTGAAATCTACCCCGAAAACGGAGACGTTGAAATTAGTTTGATCCAGATTTCTCGTGGTAACTAATTGCTTTAACTTCACTTTTTCCTTGTCTGACGGACCTTTTTAAACGTCTGTAAGGCTTCTGTTCCGCAAATTTCTCCTACATTTGTCCATTCTCAGAGAAGAAACTACAATAGTTTCAAACACCTGTCTTAATAACTGATTATGAGTGAATTAGAGAAACACTTCGATTATTTCAAAAAAAGAACAATCGGTCATGACCTGTCCTTTTCAAGTCCTTACGGTGAAGTGAAAATGATCTATGCCGACTGGATCGCCAGCGGAAGGTTATATCAGCCTATTGAGGATAAAATCACACGGCAATTCGGTCCTTTTGTTGGGAATACCCATACCGAAACCAGTGAAACAGGCACCATGATGACCAATGCCTATCATTACGCACAAAAACTGATCAAAAAACACGTCAATGCCGGTCCCGACGACATTATCATCACAGCCGGAACAGGTATGACAACCGTGATCAACAAGATGCACCGCATCATGGGCATCAAAGGCAACGGATCGAAAGCATGGAATGAATTCAAGGATATCAACCAGAAACCGGTTGTCTTTCTGAGCCATATGGAACATCATTCAAACCATACCAGCTGGTTCGAAACCAATGTGGATGTGGTAGTGCTTGAACCTGATGAAAAGCTGCTGATCAATCTCGATCAGTTGCGCATCGAACTCGAAAAATACAAAGACAGAAATTTCAAAATCGGTTCATTCACAGCCTGTTCAAATGTAACAGGCATTGAAACACCTTACCATGAAATGGCGAAAATCATGCATGAATATGGAGGTGTTTGTTTCATCGATTTTGCCTGTTCGGCACCTTATGTTGATATTGATATGCATCCGGCTGATGATGAAATGAAGAAACTGGATGCCATCTTTTTCAGTCCGCATAAGTTTCTGGGCGGACCCGGAAGTTCGGGCGTGATGATCTTCGACCGCTCACTTTACAACAGTCCGAGTCCGGATAATCCGGGCGGTGGTACTGTTGATTGGACAAATCCATGGGGAGAATACAAATACATCGATGATATTGAGATCCGCGAAGATGGCGGCACACCCGGCTTTCTGCAGGCGATCCGGATTGCACTATCCATCGAAGTGAAAAACCTGATGAAGACCGAACTGATCCGGAAAAGAGAACATGAACTGGTTGCAAAGGCTTTCAGAGAACTCAGAAAGGTTCACGGACTTAAAATACTGGCTGACAATATCGAAGAGAGGCTGGGAGTGTTCTCCATCTACTTTGAAAAAATTCATTTCAATCTTGTTGTGAAGCTGATGAACGACCGTTTCGGGATTCAGGTGAGAGGTGGTTGCGCCTGCGCAGGCACCTATGGCCATTATCTTTTGGACGTGGGCCATGATCAGTCGCGCGAAATTACCGATCTTATTAATAGTGGCGATCTGTCGCAGAAACCCGGCTGGATCAGAATTTCGCTGCATCCTACCATGACGGATGCCGAATTTGACACCATCATCGAAGCCTTGCACGCCATCTCAGCCAATATTGAAACCTGGAGAAACGATTATATCTACAACAGAATGACCAACGAATTCAGGCACCGGATCGAAGCGGAAGATAAAACTTCACTCGTGAAAGACTGGTTCAGTTTTGAGAAGGATTAACAGAATCAGAATGGAACTTTGGCTGGAAACAGATGCCAGACAATCAGAAAAAGTAGAATTCCCATCATTCCGATTGCCCAGAAAGTTATGGCCAATGGTTTTTTCTTTTTGACCCAGAACCAGATTCCGAGTCCGAAAATAATGAGCGAAATAACCGGAAGTTGTAATATCATCTTATAATTTATTGCTAATCAATGCGGTTCACTTTCTCCACTCCGGGCACCCTGCCCAGTTTGTTGATCAGCTGATCGAGATGTTCGGTGTCTTTAATCTGCAGAACGATTTTGCCGTCGAACAGCCCATCTTTCGAATCAAACGAAATCGAACGCATATTCACTTTCAGATCACCTGAAATCACCTTGGTGATATCCCCCACAAGTCCCATCACATCACGACCGCTCAGTTTGATAGATGTCTGAAACATGGATGAATCCTTCGACTCTTTCCATTTCACTTTCAGCAGGCGGTAGTTGTAGCGTTCGCGCAGACGTTTGGCATTCGGGCAGCTTTCGCGGTGAATCGTAATCCCGGTGCTGATCGTCACAAAGCCAAAGACAGAATCTCCCGGAATCGGACTGCAGCATTTCGAGAGTTTGTAATTCACATTGGCAATTCCTTCTTCAATAACCAGATAATCATCGGAGGTTGAAGGCGTATAATTCTTAATCTCGATGGTTTCATCCATCTTGGCAGGCCTTTGCTGGGTTTTGTCATCTTCCGAAATCGAAATCAGAAACTTTTTCAGTTCGACCATATCGATTTTTTCTGTCGCAATCAGATGATAAAACTCAATCGCATTGGGTGTTTTGTAATGTTTCACCAAAAGATTGATGTTTTCATCCGTCAGATTGATCTTCCAATTTTTTAATTTCCGATTCAGTACTGCTTTTCCAAAATCGGCCTCTTTGGATTCCTGTTCCTTGAGGTATCGTTTTATTTTGCTTCGTGCACGTTCGGTATTCACGAAACTGAGCCAGTCGTGCTTTGGTGTCTGTTTCTTGCTGGTGATCACTTCCACTTTATCGCCGTTCTGCAAGACATGTCTGATCGGAACGATGCGGTTATTCACCCGGGCTCCGTTGCAGGTATCCCCTACCCTTGTGTGCACTTCATAGGCAAAATCAAGCACGGTTGAGCCATGTGGAAGTTGCTTCAGATCGCCATTGGGCGTGAAAATAAATATCTTATCCGA
>CAZVKW010000047.1:0-1499 GCA_964627945.1 uncultured Lentimicrobiaceae bacterium | reverse complement strand
GATTCATAACCGGATGCTTTCGGAGAAGTGATCCAGTCGCGCAGGCGCTTGGGATTGGGCGCATACAGATCAGTCACAACGGAATAGGCCCGCCAGCAATCTTCCTTCTCTTTCTTTTGTGTGCTGGAAGTGATTATCCGGATGGCGAACAGATCATAAACCTGCTCAAATTCAACGTTTTGTGTCCGCATCTTGGTATAGATGGACGGAATGGACTTGGTTCTCCATTTAATGGAGCATTTTAAGCCATGCTGTGCGAGATCATTCTCGATGGGCTTAATAAATTCCTTCATAAAGGCTTCCTGACGGTCTTTGCTGGCCTTGATTTTATCACTGATACTCTGATAAATCTCAGGATTTTCGTATTTCATCACACTCTCCTCAAACTCGGCCTTGATCTTATACAGACCAAGACGGTGTACAATCGGAATGTATAAATGCTTCACCTCGTGAACAAAGACTTCGAATTTTTCGGGAGGATAATCCCCTGGATTCCTGAGGTCATATAATCGATGTGCAACTTTGAGCAGGATCACCCGGATATCATCGATCATGGTGAGGAACATACGTCTGAACGTATCCGACTGAAATGAAATACGTTCGGTAGGCAGTTCCGAGACCTTGATAAATCCGCTGATGATGCGGATTACGCTCTCACCGTATTCTTTCCGGATCCATTCGGGCTGTAATTGTGTTTTCAGATTGATACCATGCATCAGCGCTGAGATGACCGTTGAAGTACGCATTCCAACTTCAATCACCACAATTTTGGCGATGTCGATCAGATGAAGCACATAAGGCTTACCGGACTCCATTGTCTGATTTTCGTAGAGCATCATCACCTGCGAAAAGGCATGACGCACTTTCTGAAGATCTGCCGCTGTGGCAAATGTCTTCATGCTGACGAGCAGTTCGTCGAATGATTTTTGTATTTGCTCCTGTTCCTTTGAAGAATACATCAGCCCTGTTTTTTATCAGCCCTGAATATGTTGAAATCTGCCATCCTGCACATAAAATTATTCGATTTCAACACTTAAATTTCGCTTACTCAGAGCTTCAAAATACGGAAGCAAGTCGTTGCGGCTTCCCGATTTCACGGCACATTTCCCTTTCAGATGGGTGATCAGGGCACAGGTTTCGGCCTGTTCGGGTGTATGTTCGCACACATCTATCAGCGATTCAATCACAAAATCGAATGTATTCACCTCATCATTCAAGAGGATGAGCTGTTTATTCAACTGGGTGGCTTCACTGCCCGAAACAAAACTCGATTTCTTTTCCTTTATCATGTACTGTTGGGTTATCGGATAGTAAAAGTAATATAAATGCGTGAAAAGTGAAGCGTGAAGAGTGAAATTTTTAAGTGGAAAGTGACAGAAGTCGGAAGACCGAAGTCGGAAGACCGGAGTCGGAAGACCGTAGACGGAAGACGGAAGTCCGAAGATCTCAATGCCTGAATAGCGTTGACCGTTTTTACTTACTTATTACTTTCATTAAAA
>CAZVKW010000046.1:0-23823 GCA_964627945.1 uncultured Lentimicrobiaceae bacterium | reverse complement strand
GGTAAGGAAGGGGTCACGAGTTCAACTCTCGTCATTGGCTCGACTTTTTTTGAAACCTTAAATAAAACAAAGTAGATATGGCTAAAGAAAAATTTGACAGGTCCAAGCCACACGTAAACATTGGAACCATCGGTCACGTAGATCATGGTAAGACAACTCTTACCGCTGCTATCACCCTTTCACTTCAGGCCTTAGGATTGGCTGAATTCAAATCGTTTGATGCGATTGATGCAGCTCCTGAAGAAAAAGAAAGAGGTATTACAATTAACACTGCTCACGTTGAATATTCAACGAAAAACCGTCACTACGCTCACGTTGACTGTCCAGGTCACGCTGACTACGTAAAGAACATGGTTACCGGTGCTGCCCAGATGGACGGTGCTATTATCGTTGTTGCTGCAACTGACGGTCCTATGCCACAGACACGTGAACACATCCTTTTGGCCCGCCAGGTTGGTGTGCCTCGTCTGGTTGTTTTCATGAACAAAGTTGACTTGGTTGATGATCCTGAATTGCTTGAGCTTGTTGAAATGGAAATCAGAGAACTGTTGACATTCTATAAATTTGATGGCGACAATACTCCTGTTATCCAGGGTTCAGCTTTAGGTGCCTTGAATAAAGAACCAAAATGGGTTGAAAAAGTAATGGAATTAATGGAAGCTTGCGACACTTGGATTCAATTGCCAACACGCGACCAGGATAAACCATTCTTGATGCCTATCGAAGACGTATTTTCAATTACCGGTCGTGGAACAGTTGCAACAGGTAGAATTGAAACAGGTGTTATCAATACGGGTGATCAGGTAGATATCATTGGTATGGGTGCTGAAAAACTCAAATCAGTTGTTACCGGAGTTGAAATGTTCCGTAAGATTCTTGACAGAGGTGAAGCTGGTGACAACGCTGGTTTGCTTCTCCGCGGTATCGACAAAGACGAAATTCGTCGTGGTATGGTTATCGCTGCTGTTAACTCAGTAAAACCTCACAAACATTTCAATGCGGAAGTGTATATCCTGAAGAAAGAAGAAGGTGGACGTCACACTCCATTCCACAACAAATACCGTCCACAGTTCTACTTCCGTACAACTGACGTAACCGGTGAAGTTGTTCTTCCTGAAGGAGTTGAAATGGTTATGCCAGGCGACAACCTCACCATTGAAGTTAAACTGATCGCTGAAATCGCTATGACCAAAGGATTGCGTTTCGCTATCCGTGAAGGTGGTCGTACAGTTGGTGCCGGTCAGGTAACTGAAATTCTCGACTAATATTTTCAGGTAAAACTGAAACATCAAGGTATTCCGGCCCTGGCCGGAATACCTTATACTTTGAAATATAATAACCAGTACACGGGTGTAGCTCAATTGGTAGAGTAGTGGTCTCCAAAACCATTGGTTGTGGGTTCAAGTCCTACCACCCGTGCAATTAAAAGTTTAGATTCAAATGACAAAATTCAGTATCGTCAACTACGCAAAGGAAAGTTACGCAGAACTTATGCAAAAAGTTTCCTGGCCCACTTGGAGTGAGCTGCAAAGTAGTGCTATTGTGGTATCCATTGCTTCCCTCATAATCGCTTTAGCGGTTTACTTGATGGATAAGTCGTTTCAGGTTATTCTGGAGAACTTTTACAAGCTCTTCTAGATTAGACTGATTCAAGAATCTAATTGTACACAAACAATCTATTTCAATTTTTGTAGCAAGCATGAGCGAAACAACAGGAAACAAATGGTATGTGGTTCGGGCGATCAGCGGCAAAGAGAAAAAAGTAAAAGAATATCTCGAAGCTGAAATTAATCGTTTAGGACTGCAGTCTGTTATATCCCAGGTGCTCATTCCTACCGAAAAAGTGTATCAGATCAGAAAGGGAAAGAAAATCAGCAAAGAGCGGAACTATTTTCCTGGTTACGTTTTGATCGAAGCCACTCTTACGGGAGAAATTCCACACATTATCAAGAACATTCCGAATGTGCTTGGTTTTCTTGGTACAAAAGGAGAAGCTGATCCACTGCGTCCGTCAGAAGTGAACCGGATCCTTGGTAAGGTTGATGAACTCGCCGAAATGGGCGAAGAAGTCAATATTCCTTTCATTGTAGGCGAAACGGTAACAGTGACCGATGGACCATTTAACAGTTTCAGTGGAGTAATCGAGGAGATTAACGAAGAGAAGAAGAAGTTGAAAGTAATGGTTAAAATCTTCGGCAGAAAAACCCCTCTGGAACTAAGTTTCATGCAGGTGGAAAAGGAGTAGACCGGGTTTGGTACTACTTTCCTTATTAACACTTTAATTACTAAGGATTAAAATGGCAAAAGAAGTAAGCGGATTAATTAAACTGCAAATCAAAGGAGGAGCTGCTAACCCCTCACCACCTATTGGTCCGGCACTCGGATCGAAGGGTGTAAACATTATGGAGTTTTGCAAACAATTCAACGCCCGTACACAGGATATGGCTGGAAAAATCGTTCCGGTTATTATCACTGTATTCAAGGATAAGTCGTTTGAATTTGTTGTAAAAGCCTCCCCTGTCGCAATCCAGATCATGGAACTGGCTTCAATTAAGAAAGGATCGGCTGAGTCGAACCGGACGAAGGTTGGTTCTATTAATTGGGAACAGGTACGCGCCATCGCTGAAAACAAGATGAAAGACTTAAACGCTTTCACATTGGAATCAGGTATGAAGATGGTTGCCGGAACTGCGCGCAGCATGGGTGTTAGGGTTACTGGCGCATCACCTTTTGGTAAAGACTGAGGGAAAGTCCCTGTGGTCGTGCATTTTGTAGAACCTAAAATGAATTGGTGAAATGGCAAAATTAACCAAATTAAAAAAAGAAGCTCTAGCGAAGTTCGACAAAAGCAAAATTTACTCCTTGACTGAGGCAGTTGATATCGTAAAAAAAATCACTTATACCAAGTTTGATGCTTCAGTTGACCTGAACATCCGTTTGGGTGTTGACCCCCGTAAAGCCAATCAAATGGTTCGCGGATCGGTTACACTCCCGCACGGTACAGGAAAAGTGGCCCGTGTTCTGGTACTTTGTACACCGGATAAGGCCCAGGAAGCAATAGACGCAGGTGCTGATTTCGTCGGATTGGATGATTACATTCAGAAGATCAAAGACGGATGGACCGATATTGACGTCGTTATTACAACCCCGAATGTAATGCCTAAAGTAGGTGCATTGGGACGCATCCTCGGACCCCGTGGATTGATGCCCAACCCTAAAACAGGTACTGTTACTATGGATGTTGCAAAAGCAATTCAGGAAGTAAAAGCCGGTAAAATCGACTTTAAAGTAGATAAATACGGTATTGTTCACGCCGGAGTGGCAAAGGTTAGCTTCGAAAACGATAAAATCGTTGAGAACGCCAGAGAGTTGATCACAACGATCAATAAACTGAAACCATCAGCTGCCAAAGGCACTTATGTGAAGAGTATCTTTATCTCGAGTACGATGAGCCCAGGTGTCCAGATCGAACCTAAATCAGTAACCAACTAAAACGTAAAGGAAGTTATTGACATGAGAAAAGAAGATAAACAAGCAGTTATCGATTCAATCACCGAACAACTCGGCCTTAATTCGAATTTTTATATTACCGATATTTCAAATCTTAACGCAGAAGCCACAAGCCGTCTGAGAAGATTGTGTTTTAACCGTAATATAAAACTCGTTGTTGCCAAGAACACTCTGCTGCGTAAAGCAATGGAGAACTCTGGCAAAGATATGAGCGAAATGTATGGTGTGTTGAAAGGTGCCACATCGATCATGTTTTCGGAATCGGGTAACGCACCCGCTAAGCTGATCAAAGAATTCCGTAAAACATCGAACCGTCCTGTACTGAAAGGTGCATACATTGAAGAAAGCACCTATGTTGGTGACAGCCAGCTCGATTTCCTTATCAGTATCAAGTCTAAAAACGAACTCATCGGAGATCTCGTTGCCCTCTTGCAATCACCTGCCAAGAATGTTATTGGCGCGCTGCAATCAGGCGGACATACACTGAGCGGAGTTTTGAAAACATTATCCGAAAAACCGGAATAAATACAGAATGATTAGCATTCAAAAAACCGAAATTAATTAAAACATTGTAAAACACTTAAAAACGAAAATAAAATGGCAGATTTGAAAGCTTTTGCTGAACAATTGGTTAGCCTCACAGTTAAAGAGGTAAATGAATTGGCCAAGATCCTGAAAGAAGAATATGGCATCGAGCCGGCAGCCGCTGCCGCAGTAGTTGCTGCTCCCGCAGCAGGTGGCGGAGACGCTCCTGTTGTTGAAGAACAAACTTCATTCAACGTTATCTTGAAAGCAGCCGGTAATTCTAAACTTGCAGTTGTGAAACTCGTGAAAGAATTAACCAGCCTCGGACTGAAAGAAGCTAAGGAATTAGTAGACGCAGCTCCAAAACCGATTAAAGAAGGTGTTAGCAAAGACGAAGCCAATGCATTAAAATCACAGTTGGAAGAAGCTGGTGCAGAGGTTGAAATTAAATAAGAAGGATAGTTTTTCTGCAAAACATCAGGCAAGACACCTCTATCTCTACCTAAATTGAGATAGAGGTTTTGCGCCTATTTTGCATTTTATGTAAATTGTTTCTTTTTATTAGTAACCGCCTGCCTCAAACAGGCTTCAAAAACTTAAGACCTTGGCAGAAAAATCATCCGAAAGAATCAGTTTCGCATCCACCGGCTACCAGCTAGAATACCCGGATTTTCTCGACATTCAATTGCAGTCGTTTCAGGATTTCTTTCAACTCGAAACCAATCCGGAAAACCGCAGTAACGAAGGCCTTTATAAGGTATTCGCTGAGAATTTCCCTATTACGGATGCGCGAAATAATTTTGTTCTCGAGTTTCTCGATTACTTCGTTGACCCGCCCCGCTATTCCATTGATGAATGCATTGAGCGCGGATTGACGTATAGTGTGCCTCTGAAGGCAAAATTAAAACTTTATTGTACAGACCCCGAACACGAGGACTTTGAAACCATTGTGCAGGATGTTTATCTGGGTATGATTCCCTATATGACTCCTAAAGGCACTTTTGTTGTCAACGGGGCTGAACGAGTTGTTGTATCGCAGTTACATCGTTCTCCGGGCGTATTTTTCGGTCAGCACCGTCACGCCAACGGAACACAGTTGTATTCGGCCCGTATCATTCCGTTCAAGGGTTCCTGGATGGAGTTTTCGACCGATATTTCAAATGTGATGTACGCATACATCGACCGTAAAAAGAAATTACCAGTTACAACATTGCTGCGTGCGATTGGTTTTGAAACTGATAAAGACATCCTCGAGATTTTTAATCTTGCCGAGGAAGTTAAAGTCAGCAAAACCGGTTTGAAACGCGTTGTTGGCCGCCGCCTGGCTGCCCGTGTTGTAAGGTCGTGGATTGAAGACTTCGTTGATGAAGATACTGGTGAAGTAGTTTCCATCGAACGTAATGAAGTAATCATTGAGCGCGAAACTGTTCTCGATAATGATAATATCGACCAGATCGTTGAATCAGGTGTTAAAGCTGTTCTGCTGCATCGTGAAGAAATGAACTCAACCGATTACTCCATCATCTTCAACACACTTCAAAAAGATACCGCTAACAGCGAAAAAGAGGCTGTTGAGTTTATCTACCGTCAGCTGCGTAATGCAGAACCACCTGATGAAGAAACAGCCCGAGGTATCATTGATAAACTTTTCTTCTCTGATAAACGTTACGATCTGGGTGAAGTTGGTCGTTATAGGATCAACCGGAAACTCAATCTGAACATTTCTCCGGAAACAAAAGTTCTGACTAAAGAAGACATCATTTCGATCATCAAATACCTGATCGAACTTGCTAATAATAAAACAGAAGTCGACGACATCGATCACTTGAGCAATCGCCGCGTGAGAACTGTTGGCGAACAACTTTATGCTCAGTTTGGTGTTGGTCTGGCCCGTATGGCCCGTACCATCCGCGAAAGAATGAACGTTCGTGACAATGAAGTGTTTACGCCAACCGATCTGATCAACGCCAAGACATTGTCTTCGGTGATCAATTCGTTCTTTGGAACAAACCAGTTGTCACAGTTTATGGACCAAACCAATCCACTTTCCGAAGTCACCCACAAACGCAGGGTTTCAGCCCTCGGACCGGGTGGTCTTTCACGTGAAAGAGCTGGTTTCGAGGTTCGTGACGTTCACTATACGCATTATGGTCGTCTTTGTACGATTGAAACACCTGAAGGTCCGAATATCGGTCTTATCTCTTCGTTGTGTGTATTTGCTAAAATTAACAGACTCGGATTTATCGAAACACCTTACCGCGAAGTGAGGGAAGGTCGTGTAGATATGTCAGAAAGCCCTGTTTATCTGAGCGCTGAAGAAGAAGAAGATAAAATCATTGCACAGGCTAACACTGCACTAAAAGCAGATGGTTTGTTCAGGGATGAACGCGTTAAAGTTCGTTATCTGGCTGATTATCCGATTATTGATCGTGAAAAAGTTGACCTTATCGACGTTGCTCCCAATCAGATCGCTTCTATTGCAGCTTCGCTGATTCCTTTCCTTGAACATGATGATGCCAACCGTGCCCTCATGGGTTCGAACATGATGCGCCAGGCTGTTCCGCTTCTTAATCCGGAAACGCCAATTGTTGGAACTGGTATTGAAAGACCAGTTGCTAAGGATTCACGTGTTTTAATTAATGCTGAAGGAAATGGTGAAGTAATTTATGTTGACAGCAGCAAAATTACCATCCGTTACGACCGCACTGAAAGAGAACGTCTGGTCAGTTTCGACGATGATATTAAAACCTATGAACTGATAAAATACGTTCGTACAAATCAGAATACAAGCATCAACCTGAAACCGATTGTTCGCAAAGGACAGAAGGTTACAAAAGGCGAAGTGCTTTGCGAAGGTTATGGAACACAAGGTGGTGAACTGGCACTCGGCCGCAACCTCATGGTTGCATTTATGCCCTGGAAAGGTTACAACTTTGAAGATGCTATTGTTATCTCTGAAAAGATAGTAAAGGAAGATATCTTTACTTCGGTTCACATTGAAGAATTTACCCTTGAGGTTCGCGACACCAAACGTGGTATTGAAGAACTCACCAATGATATCCCGAATGTTAGCGCGGAAGCAACCAAAGATTTGGATGAAAATGGTCTGATTCGTATTGGTGCTGAAGTGAATGAAGGAGATATCCTCATCGGGAAAATCACTCCAAAAGGTGAAAGCGATCCAACACCTGAAGAAAAACTGCTCCGTGCAATCTTCGGTGACAAAGCTGGTGATGTGAAAAATGCTTCTCTGAAGGCACCACCATCAATGAAAGGTGTTGTTGTGGATAAGAAGCTCTTTTCAAGAGTTATTAAAGACAGAAAATCGAAGGCCAAAGACAAGGATTTGCTTCATGAACTTGAAGAACAGCACAACAAACAGGCTACGATTCTCAAGAATAAACTGGTTGATAAGCTGACTACTCTGCTCAATGGACAAACTTCTCAGGGTGTATCAAATCATTTCAAGGAAGTAATCATTGCCAAAAAGGTGAAATTTACTCCTAAAATGTTGCTTGCACTTGATTATGCTACTGTTAATCCAAACAAATGGACTACCGATAATGAATTGAATGAGATGGTTAAAAACCTTATCAACAATTTCAATATCAAGCATAAAGAGATCTATGGTATCTATAACCGCAAGAAGTTTGTTGCAACTGTTGGTGATGAATTACCGAATGGTATCATTCAAATGGCCAAAGTATACGTTGCCAAAAAACGCAAACTGAACATCGGAGATAAAATGGCTGGTCGTCACGGAAATAAAGGTATTGTTGCCAAAATTGTTCGTGAAGAAGATATGCCATTCCTTGAAGATGGTACTCCGGTGGATATCGTATTGAACCCATTGGGTGTGCCTTCACGTATGAACCTTGGACAGATTTATGAAACCGTTCTCGGATGGGCCGGTGCAAAGCTTGGACTTAAATTTGCCACTCCGATTTTTGATGGTGCTCCAATTGAGGAAATCAACAAATATCTGGTTAAGGCAGGATTACCTGAAAACGGAAGTGTACGTTTGTATGACGGTGGAACCGGTGAACAGTTTGATCAACCTGCTACTGTAGGTTATATCTATATGCTGAAACTTCACCATATGGTTGATGATAAGATGCATGCCCGTTCTATCGGACCGTATTCACTTATCACACAGCAACCTTTGGGTGGTAAGGCTCAGTTTGGTGGTCAGAGGTTTGGAGAAATGGAAGTTTGGGCACTCGAAGCATTCGGTGCCAGCAACATTCTTCAGGAAATCCTCACCGTAAAATCAGATGATGTTGTAGGTCGTGCAAAAGCCTATGAATCAATTGTTAAAGGTGATAATATGCCGACCCCAGGAATACCTGAATCATTCAACGTTCTCATTCATGAGTTGCGTGGCCTCGGACTTGAAATAAGTTTCGACTAAATATTTAAGCATCCCGCTCTGGCGGGATGCATTTTTTACTCTTAAACAAATAGAATAACATATATGGCTTTCAGGAAAGATAGTACAATCAGCAGTAGCTTTTCGAAAATTACCATCAGCCTTGCCTCACCCGAATCGATACTTAACCGTTCGAGCGGAGAAGTGATCAAGCCCGAAACCATCAATTACAGAACCTATAAACCTGAACGAGATGGTTTGTTCTGTGAAAGAATTTTCGGACCTGTGAAAGACTGGGAATGCCATTGCGGAAAATATAAACGTATCCGTTATAAAGGCATTATTTGCGACCGTTGTGGTGTCGAAGTAACCGAGAAGAAGGTTCGTCGCGACCGCATGGGACATATTCAGTTGGTAGTGCCTGTTGCACACATCTGGTATTTCAGATCGCTGCCCAACAAAATCGGAGCTTTATTGGGCCTTCAGACAAAAAAACTCGACATGGTGATCTACTACGAACGCTATGCAGTTATTCAGAAAGGGATAGCCGAGTTACCAAGAGACGAAAAAGAAACAAAAGAAACTGACGATTTAAAATTGCTCTCAGAAGAACAATATCTGAGTGTACTTGAATCTTTACCTGCTGATAATCAGCATTTACCAGATTCTGATCCGAATAAATTTATCGCTAAGATGGGTGCCGAAGCAATTCATGATTTGCTCGCACGTATTGATCTCGACGCTATTTCCTTTGATTTGCGTCACAAAGCAAATAACGAAACATCACAGCAACGTAAGGCAGAAGCCCTCAAACGCCTGCAGGTTTTTGAAGCCTTCAGAGATGCCCGTACGCGTACTGAGAATCGTCCTGAATGGATGATTGTGAAAGTTGTTCCGGTTATTCCGCCTGAACTTCGGCCTCTCGTGCCACTTGACGGCGGCCGTTTTGCAACTTCTGACTTAAACGATCTTTATCGTCGTGTTATCATTCGTAATAACCGTTTAAAAAGGCTTATCGAAATCAAAGCGCCTGATGTAATCATGCGTAATGAAAAACGTATGCTTCAGGAAGCTGTTGATTCATTGTTTGATAACTCGCGTAAAGCCAGTGCTGTTAAAACTGAATCGAACCGCGCTCTTAAATCTCTCAGCGATAGTTTAAAAGGTAAACAGGGTCGTTTCCGTCAGAACCTGCTCGGTAAACGTGTTGACTACTCTGGCCGTTCGGTAATCGTTGTTGGTCCTGAATTGAACCTGAATGAATGCGGTATCCCGAAAGATATGGCATCTGAACTTTTTAAACCGTTTATTATCCGTAAGATGCTCGAAAGAGGTATCGTGAAAACGGTTAAATCGGCCAAGAAAATTGTTGATCGTAAAGATCCTGTAGTTTGGGATATCCTTGAAAATATTTTGAAAGGCCATCCAATCATGCTTAACCGCGCCCCTACCCTTCACCGTTTGGGTATTCAGGCATTCCAGCCAAAATTGGTTGAAGGTAAAGCAATCCAGTTGCACCCACTTGTTTGTACAGCTTTCAATGCAGACTTTGACGGTGACCAGATGGCGGTACACGTTCCACTTGGTAATGCTGCAATTCTTGAAGCTCAGATACTTATGCTGGCTTCTCACAATATTTTGAATCCTGCCAATGGTGCGCCAATTACCGTTCCTTCACAGGACATGGTACTCGGTCTGTATTATATCACAAAGCCTCGCAAGAATACTCCAGAACATCCGGTAAGAGGCGAAGGAAAACGTTTCTATTCTTCTGAGGAAGTGATCATTGCATATAATGAAAAGAAAATTGATCTCCATGCAATTATAAACGTAAAAACACGTATTCGTGAAAACGGTATTTTGAAAGCAGTCATGCTTGAAACAACTGTCGGTCGTGTATTACTGAATCAGGTTGTGCCTGAAGATTACGGATTTATCAACCAGATTCTTACCAAGAAATCGCTTCGTGATATCATTGGTGATATGGTAAAAATGCTTGGAACTGCAACGACTGCAAAATTCCTCGACAGCATCAAAAATCTTGGTTTCCAGATGGCATTCAGAGGTGGACTTTCGTTTAACCTTGGCAATGTGAAAGTTCCGGCCATGAAAGAGGAACTTGTTAATCAAGCCAATGCAGAAGTTGAAGAAGTGATGGCTAACTATAATATGGGGTTCATCACCAACAACGAACGTTACAATCAGATTATCGACATCTGGACACATACCAATTCACGTTTGACCAATACTCTGATGCAACTGCTGTCGCAGGATGATCAGGGATTCAATCCTGTTTATATGATGCTTGATTCTGGCGCCCGCGGTTCGAAAGAACAGATTCGTCAGTTATCAGGGATGAGGGGTTTGATGGCAAAACCACAGAAATCTGGTGCTACTGGAGGTGAAATTATTGAAAACCCCATTCTTTCCAACTTTAAGGAAGGTCTTTCGGTTCTTGAATACTTTATCTCAACCCACGGTGCCCGTAAAGGTTTGGCCGATACCGCCCTCAAAACAGCCGATGCCGGTTACCTTACCCGTCGTTTGGTTGACGTTGCTCAGGATGTGGTAATCAACGAAAAAGATTGCGGAACACTTCGCGGACTTACGATTTCTGCTCTTAAAAAGAGCGAAGAAGTTGTTGAAACTTTGTACGATCGTATCCTCGGACGCGTTGCCCTGCATGATATCTATCATCCACACACAGGCGATCTTATCATCGTTGGTGGTGAAGAAATCACAGAAGAACTTGCTTCAGTAATTGAAAAATCACCGATCGAACAAGTTGAAATCCGTTCGGTACTCACCTGCGAATCAAAACGTGGGGTATGTGCTAACTGTTACGGACGTAATCTTGCATCGGGAAAACTGGTTCAGAAAGGTGAAGCTGTGGGAGTTATCGCAGCACAGTCAATCGGTGAGCCTGGTACACAGCTTACTCTTCGTACATTCCACGTTGGGGGTACTGCTTCGAATATTGCAATTTCTTCAAAAATTGAAGCCAAATATGATGGCCGTATTGAAATCGAAGAACTTCGTTCGGTTGAATTCAAGAAAGAAGAAAAAACCTATGAAATCGTTCTTGGTCGTTCAGCTGAAATGAAAATTCTCGACAACAAAACCGGGATTGTTCTTTCATCAGCCAATATTCCGTACGGAGCAAATCTGTATATGAAAAACGGTGCTGAAGTCAAAAAAGGTGATTTCATCAGCGATTGGGATCCATATAACGCAGTCATCCTTTCGGAACATGATGGTAAAATCAGTTTCGAAAATATTCTGGAAAACATCACTTATCGTGTTGAATCAGACGAACAGACCGGGTACAATGAAAAAGTTATCATTGAATCACGTCAGAAAGCCAAAAATCCCGGAATCCGTATCCTTGACCGCGATAACGTTGTTATCAAAATCTATGATATTCCTGTTGGAGCCCATATTATGGTTGAAGACGGTGAAAAGATCAAAGCCGGTGCAATGCTGGTGAAGATTCCGAGAGCCGTTGGTAAATCTGGTGATATCACGGGTGGTCTGCCCAGGGTAACCGAGCTTTTCGAAGCCCGTAACCCTTCGGAACCAGCCATCGTATCTGAAATTGATGGGGTTGTAACTTTCAACAAAAAACTCAAACGCGGTAACCGCGAAATCGTTGTTACCTCGAAGAGCGGTCAGGAGAAAAGCTACCTTGTTCCAACCTCCAAACAGATTCTTGCTCAGGAAAATGACTTTGTAAAAGCTGGTACCCCACTTTCAGAAGGTGCCATGACTCCAAGCGATATTCTCGCTATCAAAGGACCAATGAAGGTTCAGGAATATATCGTAAACGAAGTACAGGAAGTTTATCGTCTGCAAGGTGTTAAGATCAATGACAAACATTTTGAAGTGATCGTACGCCAGATGATGCGCAAAATTGAGGTTGACGATCCGGGAGATACAAGATTCCTCGAAGGAGAGTTGATCAATAAGCTTGATTTCCAGGAAGAAAACGACGAAATCTTCGGCAAAAAAGTAGTAACTGATGCAGGTGAATCTGATAATCTGAAACACGGACAGATCATTACAGCACGTAAACTGCGCGATGAAAACTCGATGCTTAAACGTAAGGACCGTAAACTTGTTGAAGCCCGTGACGCACAGCCAGCCACAGGTAAGCAGGTGCTACAGGGAATTACCCGTGCATCACTGCAAACCAACAGCTTCATTTCTGCCGCTTCCTTCCAGGAAACAACAAAGGTACTTACTCTGGCAGCAATCAATGCAAAATCAGACGAACTGAACGGATTGAAAGAAAACGTTATTGTTGGACATAAGATTCCGGCCGGAACAGGTCTTCGCGAATACGACGATATCATCGTGGGTTCGAAAGCCGAATACGAAGCCGTTATGGACGCAGCATCAAAATCACTGAAAGCATAGCTTAAGGATATAAATCTTTGAAGTCGTTATTTGTTTTACCTTTGGGCAAACAAATAACGACTTTTTTAATTATGAACGAAATGTCAGACAAAAACAAAAATCAGATCAATATCGAACTTTCAGAAGAAGTTGCTGAAGGTATTTATTCAAACCTCGCTATTATCACCCACAGCCACTCAGAATTCGTTGTTGACTTCGTAAAACTCATGCCGGGCGTGCAGAAAGCAAAAGTTAAATCGCGTATCATCCTTACACCGGAGCACGCTAAAAGACTTTACAAAGCACTACAGGACAATATTAAGAAATTTGAATCAGTTCACGGACCAATAAAGGATAATCCGGGCGGCGATGGATATCCACCTTTCACACTTGGCGGTCCAACTGCGCAGGCATAGTCATTCACGAAAGATTTTCACAAAACCGGTAACATAAGTTGCCGGTTTTTTTATTTTATTGTACTGATTTCAAATACAATAATAAAAAAGATGGATACTTCAATAAAGAATTGCCTATCTAAATTGTGTCTAAATTGCTTATGTTAAATGTTTATAAAAAGATAAAACTTTACCTTCGTCACTCAAAAGCCAAATTGTTATGTTGTCAGAATTCGGAATCATCCTTTTATATTTCATTCTGGGAGCTGTATTTGTTGGAATCGCACTTGTTGCGGCAGCCCTGATTCGCCCTAGTCATCCTAATCCTATTAAGAATTCGACCTACGAATGTGGTGAGATTCCAATCGGTGAACCCTGGATAAGATTTAATGTGCGGTTTTATATCATCGCCCTTATTTTTCTGCTTTTTGATGTAGAAGTAGTTTTTCTTCTCCCCTGGGCGATAGTGTTTAAACAAATGGGCTGGTTTGCCTTTATTGAAATGATTGTGTTCGTGATCATCCTGATGGCCGGATTCATCTATGTATGGGCAAAAGGCGATCTCGACTGGGAAAAACCGAAACCGTATATCGCCAAACTTGAAGATCTGGTTCTTGGCAAGAAAAAAACTAATCTTTAATCTTTATGGGATTACTAAACAGACTTGATGACCCTTACGAAGGAGGAGGAATTGTTCTTGGTAAGGTAGAGGAATTACTTAATTGGGGTCGAAGCAAATCAGATTGGTACCTTCACTTCGGGCTTGCTTGTTGTGCCATCGAATTTATGGCCATGAATGCCTCACATTTCGATTTTATGCGTTTCGGAACCATCCCGCGCACAAGTCCCCGTCAGGCCGATTTCATTATGATTACAGGTACAGTTACCTTTAAAATGGCCGACAGAATCAAGATTTTATATGAGCAAATGGCTGAACCTAAATATGTTATATCTGTAGGTTCATGTTCAAATTGTGGAGGCCCTTACTGGGAACATGGTTATCATGTACTGAAAGGTGTTGATCAAATTATCCCTGTAGATGTGTATATTCCGGGTTGCCCTCCGCGCCCCGAAGCATTTGAAGAAGGGATGATGCAACTCCAAAAGAAGATCAGCGAGCAAAGCCTCTTTAATAAACGAAAAAAATTAGGTACAAAGTAAATTCTTATTGAATTAAAGATCAGACTATGCTACCCAAAGAAATATTTGAAAAACTAAAATCGGATTGCAGCGATCAGGTCATTGAGTTCAATGATAGTCAGCCTACTGACCCGTTCATCCTGATCAATTCAAAAGACCTTTTTGAAATTTGCCATTACCTGAGAGATGAAGAAAGTCTTCATCTTGATTATCTGATGTGTCTCTCAGGAATGGATTATGTTGAAAATCTTGGAGTTGTATATCATCTCTATTCCATGAAATTTGGACATAAGATTGTGCTGAAAGTGATTGTTCCGAAAGAAAATCCAAAGGTCCCATCAGTTGAAAGACTTTGGCGCACAGCCGACTGGCATGAGCGTGAAGCATATGACCTGATCGGTGTGCAGTTTGAAGGTCATAGTAATCTGATCCGGATTCTGTGTCCTTACGATTGGGAAGGTCATCCTTTGCAGAAAGACTATACAGCACCAGAATCATATCACGGAATGAAAGTATCTTATTAATAGCGAATTATGAGCGAAATAAAAAGATTGGACCTCGAATATAGTCAGCATGATTCCGACAGGATGAGGATCAATGTAGGACCTCAGCACCCTTCGACTCATGGTGTTCTTCGCCTCGAAGTTGAAGTTGATGGTGAGATCGTTACCGAAGTAGTTCCGCATCTTGGCTATCTTCACAGAAGTTTTGAGAAACACTGCGAAAAGATGACCTATCCGCAGATTATTCCTTACATCGATCGTCTGGATTATATTTCTGCAATGAATAATGAGTGGCCGTATATTATGGCACTCGAAAAAATGCTGGATGTCAAAGTCCCGGATAAAGTTGAATATTTGAGAGTAATCGTTTCTGAACTGAATCGAATCGCCAATCATCAGATTGCAGTCGCAACATTTGGGCTGGATGCAGGTGCTTTTACACCTTTCCTTTTCTATTTCAGAGACCGTGAGTATATCTTGTGGATTCTTGAGAAATTATCAGGAGCCCGTTTGCTTTATAACTATTTCAGAGTTGGAGGAATGGCTGCAGATATCTACCCTACATTCAAAGAAGAATGCCTGAGTGTTGTCGATAAAGTGAGAAAGACCAATGCCGAAGTAATGGATCTTCTTATCTATAACCGGATTTTCATTCAACGTACCGCTGATGTTGGTATTTTAACTCCTGAAGTAGCCATCAATTATGCTTGCAGTGGTCCGGTTTTAAGAGGAAGCGGTGTTAAATATGATTTAAGAAAGAACGAGCCATATTCCATTTACGATCGTTTTGATTTCGATATTCCGGTCGGAAAAGGTGAAGTGGGTGTTGTAGGTGACTGCTGGAACCGTAATATGGTGAGAATGAACGAAATGGAACAATCATGCCGTATTATCGAACAGGCGATTGCACAAATGCCTGACGAAGGTGATGTTACTGCGCTGGTTCCTAAACGTATCAAACTTCCTAAAGGTGAAGTATATATGAGGGCCGAGAATCCAAAAGGAGATCTTGGTTTTTATATCGTAAGCAATGGCACAGATAAACCTGAAAGGTTAAAAGCCAGAGGAGCAAGTTTCGTAAACCTGTCAGTTATACCCGAAATATCGAAAGGGTATATGTTTGCGGATTTAATCCTCATTTTGGGAAGTATCGACATCGTACTCGGTGAGGTAGACAGATAATGAATTTTGAACAATCTTAGCTAATACAATGGAGAACACAAACTTTTTATGGGACCTGATGGGCAAGAATATCTGGTCGGTTCTGATCGTGATTTCGTTGCCGTTGATGTTTGTTCTCGTTTATGCACTCGTTGCTATTCTTGCCGAATTAAAGATTTCGGCCTGGATTCAGGAGCGCTTAGGACCAATGAGAACAGGTCCATGGGGAATCTTACAACCAGTGGCTGAAGTAGTTAAACTCATTCAGAAAGAAGATATTACGCCGGATCAGAGCAGCAAGCTTTTGTATAACCTGGCTCCGTTTATCATATTTACAGGTGCTTATGCAGCCTTTGCAGTCATCCCTTTCAGCGAATATTTTGCCCCATCGGTGATCAATCTTGGGCTTTTCTATGTTTTCGCAATCGGATCGATCAGCGCAATGGGAATTGTGATGGGTGGTTGGGCTTCGAACAACAAATATTCATTGATGGGCGCTATGCGTGCTGTTTCACAGCTGATCAGTTATGAAATCCCTGCCGGAATGGCAATCTTATCGGTTGCTGTACTTGCTTCTTCGATGAATCTTCAGGAAATCAATAAAATACAAACAGGTTGGTTCTGGAACTGGTTTATGTTTGGCGGACCAGGATCAATCACTAAAATCTGGGTGGTACCATTCACACTGGGTCTTACTCTGATTTATTTTATCGCATCACTTGCCGAAACAAACCGTGTTCCTTTCGACATCCCTGAAGGTGAATCGGAACTTGTTGCAGGTTTTCATACAGAGTATTCAGGAATGAAATTCGCGATGTTCTTTTTCGCTGAATATGCCAATATGTTTGTTGTAGCTGCTGTCCTGACCACTATTTTCCTTGGTGGATGGAATTCTCCTTTCGGTGAATTTTTACAGGGACCCTGGTGGGGTGTATTTTGGTTTGTATCCAAAGCCTTTTTTATAGTATTTCTTCAGATTTGGATACGCTGGACATTGCCTCGTTTCAGGGTTGACCAGTTAATGTATGTTGGTTGGAAAGTATTACTACCTCTTTCGTTTGTATGCTTTATGGCCATCAGTTTATTCGTAATGCTTAAATAGAATTTACATTATGATTCAATATTTTAAAAACGTTTGGGCTGGTCTCAGCAGTTCGCTGGTTGGGATGGTTATTACCTACAAGCACCTTTTTGTGAAAAAGGTTACCATCCAGTATCCTGATCAGAGATTCAATCTTCCTTCCAATGCCCGTAACCGTCTAAAGCTCATCGAACCAAGATGTACCGGCTGTAATAGCTGTGTGGTTGCTTGCCCGGTGAATTGTATCACACTTGAAACATGTCGTGTTTCACCAGAAGATCCTCATCAGGAACTTTATGAAAGTGGTCAGCCACGTAAAATGTGGATTCTTAAGTATGAGATGGATTTTGCAAAATGCTGTTTCTGTGGTTTATGTACACAGGCATGCCCTACAGATGCAATCGTACATACATTGGAATATGAATACTCGGTATATGACAGGAATAATCTGTACTACAAATTCCAGACCCTGACACCCGAACAGGCCGTTGAGAAACAAAGACTGTTTGCTGAGTTTAAAGCCAAAGAAAAACCGAATGTTGCTGCTGAAGGAAAAGCACCTAAACCTGCAAAAGAATAGACACAAACACATGGTTGTTTACTGAAAACAATTAATACGTAAAAAAATGGATCTTATAACAATAGCATTCTATTTCTTCGCCGCTCTGACCCTGGTTTTTGGTGGTGTGGTCGTTATTTCGAAAAACATCATGCATGCTGCCTTTTCTCTCATGTTTACATTTTTCGGGGTAGCCGGATTGTATGTTCTTCTTCATGCTGACTTCCTTGCCATCACACAGATCATGATCTATATCGGAGGTATTCTCGTTCTGATCATTTTCGGGGTAATGCTCACAACCCATATCACTGGTGTTGATGTAAAATCAGGAAAGGTTGGAAAATTTCAGCTGGGTGGAGCGATTGTGCTCACAATCGTAATTGGTGTTGCACTGATCTTTGTATTTTTCACAACAAACTGGTATCAGCCTGAATCTATCCCCGCTGAATCAACCGCAGGATTGATAGGCACATCCTTATTGACCAAATATTTACTGGCATTCGAAGCTGCTTCGGTACTGTTGCTGATTTCGATTGTCGGGGCTGCATTCATAGCAAGAAAACACAATTAACATTAGCCGTATGGAAATTGGACTAATACATTATCTCATCATCAGCGCCATTCTGTTCGCCCTTGGTTTATATGGCGTTGTTTCGCGCAAGCATGCCGTAATGGTTCTGATGGGACTGGAATTAATACTTAACGCAGCGAACATCAATTTTGTGGCTTTCGCCCGTTATGGCGGAATGAACATAGATGGCCATATAGCAGCCATTTTTGTAATCATTCTTGCCGCTGCCGAAGCCGCTGTTGCACTTGCAATTCTGCTGAATATCTACCAGCATTTCAGGCATGTGAATGTTGATGAAGTAGATAATATGAAAGAGTAAGCATTGTTAATTTGATAGACAAGAGATTATGACACATGAAGTTATATTGTTTCTGAGCATAACGATCCTGCTGGTCCCTTTAGTCAGTTTCCTGATCAATATTTTCTTTGGTGACCGGCTGGGCAAGTTAAGTGGTGTTGTCGGAACAACGATTTTGGGAATTGATTTCCTGTTGGCAGCCATGGTTTCGTTCAGCAAACTGGTTACCTATGCCGACTTGCATATTGTTCAGAATAAGTTCGAATGGATCAATCTGGGCACTTATAAAATTTCAGTAGGATTCGGAATAGATAATATTGCCGCGATCATGCTGTTGGTTGTTACCCTTATCAGTTTTTTAGTACACTTGTTCTCAACCATTTATATGGATGGAGACAGACGTTTTCCAAAATTCTATGCTTATCTCGGGCTGTTTACTTTCTCGATGCTTGGCATCGTTATGGCGAACAACTTCCTGATGATGTACATTTTCTGGGAACTCGTCGGTATCAGTTCTTACTTGCTGATCGGATTCTGGTACGAAAAGAATTCAGCCTCCAATGCCGGAAAAAAAGCATTTATCACAAACCGTATCGGTGACCTAGGATTTTTCATTGGGATCATGATTCTGTTTATGACCTACGGCTCATTTATGTTCGAAGACATTTTTGCTGGAATTGCTTCAGGAAAGCTGCCATTCAACAATCCTACCATGCTCACCCTTGCCGGAATCGGAATATTTATGGGTGCTATGGGTAAATCAGCCCAATTCCCATTACATGTCTGGTTGCCAGATGCCATGGAAGGTCCGACTCCTGTTTCAGCCCTTATTCATGCTGCAACCATGGTGGCTGCCGGAGTTTATCTCGTTGCGAAAGTATTTTTCATGTTCACCGCCGATGCCCTTACATTTATCGCCATCATTGGTACATTAACAGCGTTTATTTCTGCAACAATTGCTCTTACACAGGTCGATTTCAAAAAAGTACTTGCATATTCTACTGTCAGTCAGCTGGGTTTCATGATTATGTCATTGGGAACCGGAGGATATACCAACGGATTCATGCATCTTGTGACTCACGCATGGTTCAAAGCAGCTTTGTTCCTTGCTGCCGGTTCTGTAATTCACGCCATGCACCATGCCATGCATCATATGCATGATCACCACAGCGATCCACAGGACATCAACAATATGGGCGGACTCAGGAAAACAATGCCCTGGACATACAGAACTTTCCTTTTTGTAACTCTCGCATTGGCCGGAATACCATTTACATCTGGATTCCTCAGTAAAGACGGTATTCTCGCCGGAACACTTGCTTGGGCGAATCTGACAGGAGGATGGCATTGGATTGTTCCAGTCATGGGATTCACGGCAGCCGGGATGACCGCATTTTATATGTTCCGATTAACAATCATCGCTTTCCATGGTGAACCGAAGACTGAAATTGCAAAACATACACACGAAAACAAATTGCCGATTGTTCTGCCTCTCGTAATACTTGCATTTTTGTCACTATGGATTTTTTATTCACCCAATCCAATTGACGCATCCAAAGGTTGGTTTCACAACAAGGTTCAGCAACCAAAAACCGCTGTTCCGGCAGCCTATCAATGGGATTTTCTTATTTCGGAAGACAATACAGCTCATGAGAGCACCGCAGCAACCACCGGTGAGCATGCGGTAATTACTGAAAATCATCAGGCAACTGATGGTGCAACACAGGCAGGCGGACATGGTTACCTGAATAAATATCAGGAAGAACTTCACCATTTCCATTATCTGGCTATGGCTCTGTCACTATTGATAGCCGGATCAGGTATTTTGCTCGCATTTATGATTTACCAATACAAAGTGATCAGTGCGGATAAACTGGAAGCCCGGTTCAAGGGTCTTCACACATTCTCACTCAATAAATGGTATTTTGATGAACTCTACGAAGCCACAGCCATCTGGTTTATACTCGTTATGTCGAAGTCACTGGCCTGGTTTGACGGCTATGTTGTCGACGGTGTTGTGAACCTGACAGCCAGAGTAACAAGATTTTCGGGTTATGTAACCGGACTTTTTGACAATTATGTCATTGACGGTGCTGTGAACCTTTTATCCGACTTCACCGCTTTCTGTGGTAGTCGTGTACGTAAAATTCAAAATGGAAATATTCAATCGTATATTGTTTTCACCTTACTTGGAATCATTTTGCTCATATATTTCTTTATATAGCATTCAAAATCAGATAATTTAACATAAACACATACTTGGGACTATGAACTTTCCGATTTTAACCTGGATCACTTTCCTGCCCGTTCTTGGGATTTTGATCATACTTCTGATACCTTCGGGCAAAGACGAAAAAGGACAGGAGTTTTCGAAAACGATCATCCGTTGGGTTGCTGCCGGGATCACTTTTATCCAGCTGTTACTTGCAGTCATTATCTATTTCAGCTACAATACTGCGCTGGCCGGAGTGAATGACGTGAAATCGTTTCAGTTTGTCGAAAAACTGAGCTGGATCAACGCCTACCTGCCTATGGTTGGAAATATTAAAATTGAATATTTCCTGGGTATCGACGGCTTGAGTGTCCCGATGGTTCTTCTGACCGCAATCATTAGTTTCCTGGCTATTTTCCCTTCGTTCGGGATCAACAAAGCTGTGAAAGGCTATTTTGCCATGTATCTGTTGCTGGATCTGGGCATGATGGGAGTTTTCCTTGCACTTGACTTCTTCCTGTTCTATATTTTCTGGGAACTTATGCTGCTCCCGATGTACTTCCTGATTGGTATCTGGGGTGGTCCGCGCAAGGAATATGCTGCGATCAAGTTCTTCATTTATACCCTTGTTGGTAGCGTTTTCATGCTGTTGGTGATGATTGGTCTGTATCACAGTACCGGTACCTTCAACATCCTTGAGATGATGAATCAGGCTAATTTTAAAGCAGGTACTATCTTTGTAGGAACATCAACGACCTTGCGAAATATTGCCTTTATGGGTCTTTTCATCGGATTTGCCATCAAAGTTCCGGTTTTCCCGTTCCATACCTGGTTGCCCGATGCACACGTTGAAGCCCCGACCCCAATCTCGGTAATTCTGGCTGGCGTATTGTTGAAAATGGGTGCTTATGGTATGATCCGTATCGCATTCCCGATTTTCCCCGATGCTTTTGCCTATTTCCAGACACTCATTGCATGGATTGGTATGATCAGCATTGTTTACGGAGCTTTCTGCGCGCTCGGCCAGCATAAAGTAGGCAAACGCGACTTCAAGAAACTGATTGCCTATTCATCTGTAAGCCATATGGGTCTTGTAATTCTCGGACTTGCCTCTATGCGTCCTGAAGGTGTAACCGGAGCTATATTCCAGATGTTCAATCACGGTATCATCACAGCCATGCTCTTTATGATTGTGGGAGTAATTTATGATCGTTCACACACCCGTGGACTCGATGATTTCGGTGGATTGGCCAAAAAGATGCCGGTGTATACTGGTATTATGGCAATTGCCTTCTTTGCAGCCATCGGATTACCGGGAATGAGCGGTTTCATCTCGGAAGTGCTTGTGTTCCTCGGTTCATTTAAAACATTCCCGGTTCTTACGATTGTATCCGGACTCAGTATTGTTCTTGGAGCTGCCTATATGCTGTGGGCTTTACAGAAGATTTTCTTCGGAACGATTCCTGAAAGATGGCAGGGCCCATGGGATCCTACCCATCTCAAATACAAACATGACGATGTGAACGGACTCGAACTTGCAGCTTTGCTTCCTCTTGCAGCACTCGTTATTTTCCTAGGTGTATATCCCAATCCGGTACTGAATCTGATGACCGGTTCGGTCAATCATTTCATCGAACTGATGGCCCCATATATTCATTAAACAGCCTGAAACAATCGCAGATGTTCATCTTATAATTTAGAATCAACATGACCGATATATCACAATTTACCGGCGAACTGCTGAAAAGTATGGGACTGTTTTTGCCCGAAACAATCCTGTTAATTACTTTTCTGTTGGCCATCGCGGCTGATCTGGTTTCCGGTAAGAAACATTTTGCAGGGTACGTTGTTCTGGCAGGACTGGTGGTTACCGCCTTTTTCCTGTTCAGACAAACAGGAATTCAACATTCGGCTTTTGCCGGACTGCTGGTGATTGACCCGTTCGGACAATTTATTAAGTTCGTTGTCATCCTTTCGACCATTTTTGTAATTCTGTTTTCACTACAGTCAAAAGAACTGTACGACAGCCACCCAAAACTCGGCGAATACTATATCCTGATGACAGGCATGGTTTTCGGTATGTTTTTGCTTGCCGGATCGGCCAATCTGATCATGATCTACCTCGCTATTGAGACAATGAGTATCAGTTCGTATATTCTGGCAGGTTATACAAAGGAAGTTAAACGCGCAACTGAAGCATCTCTGAAATATGTTATTTACGGAGCCGTTTCGTCCGGAATCATGCTCTACGGTATCTCCATCCTTTTTGGACTCACCGGTAGTCTGAGCCTCATTGAAATCAACAACTACCTTACACATCATCAGGTAGAAAGTATTCCTCTGCTCATAGGTGGAATACTGGTTATGGCCGGATTCGGGTATAAAATCTCTGCTGTTCCTTTCCACTTCTGGACTCCGGATGTGTATGAAGGTTCCCCGATTACAATCACCGCACTTTTATCAGTTGCTTCAAAAGCAGCCGGTTTTGCTGTGATCCTGCGCTTTTTCAAGGTAGCTCTGACTGTTCCTTCACTGAATATTGAAGGTAGTTGGCAGTTAATTGGTTCTGTTGACTGGCATTTTATACTTGCAACACTTGCTATTCTGTCAATGACTCTTGGTAATCTGGTCGCTCTCTGGCAAACCAATATGAAGCGTATGCTCGCATACTCGAGTATTGCTCATGCCGGTTATATGCTTATGGCTGTTTCAGTTCTGGATAATACGGGTGTTGCTTCAATTTTGATTTATTTCTTCATGTATATGTTGATGAATCTTGGAGCTTTCTTTGTTGTTCAGCTGGTTGCTGACCAGACAGGTTCTGAAACCATGGATGATTACAGTGGTTTAGGATACCGTAGCCCGCTGATCGGTATTGCCCTGACCGTTTTCCTGATTTCACTCACAGGACTACCTCCAACAGCCGGATTCATCGGGAAACTGTATGTGTTTACTTCTGTTGTCAATGCCGGATATATCTGGCTCGCAATTATCGGGGTTCTAAACAGTGTGATCTCTCTTGTATATTATGTGAAAGTGGTACGCAATATGTACCTGCGCGACGTTGAAAGCACCAAATCAAAATTGACCTTTTCTCCTTTCGC
>CAZVKW010000045.1:0-23887 GCA_964627945.1 uncultured Lentimicrobiaceae bacterium | reverse complement strand
TACCATACGGTAAGCATTGGCACGCAGATTTGGCTGGCAGAAGATCTGAAAACAACCAAATTCCGCGATGGTTCAAGTATTGTTCAAGTTACGGATAATGCAGCATGGAGCATCCTTACTTCTGCAGCATACTGCGACTATGACAACAATGCAACCAACGGCACTAATTACGGGCATCTTTATAATTGGTTTGCTGTGCATGACACCCGGAATATTTGCCCGGAAGGTTATCATGTACCAACAGATGCTGACTGGTCAACCCTTACAGCATTCCTTGGTGGCGAAAGTGTGGCAGGTGGCAAAATAAAAGAAAGCGGAACAACCCACTGGTTGAGCCCCAACACCGGAGCGACAAACGAAGTTGGTTTTAATGCCTTGCCCGGAGGTGAGCGCAGAGCAACTGGTCAATATATCTACCTTAGTGAATATGGCTGCTGGTGGTCATCAACCGAATATGATGCACAACAGGCCTGGATCAGATATGTGGGCAATTCCGACGCAGAAGTTACAAATCAATTATACAACAAAAACTACGGTTATTCAGTTCGTTGCATCAAGGATTGAGAGTTCCTCTACTATAATTTATGGAGAATCAACCTAATCCGATCAGATCACTATAGGATAATCGTTCAAATTTGTATGCACTTTTGAATTTTGTAATCCAGGTTCAAGGAGAATTTCCTCAACACCAAAGCATATTGACAAGGATATAACAATCAGGAATCAGTAAATTAAAGGAATTACAAAATTATATAATTTTGATAATCAAATCTTTATAAACAACAAATTCAAACTGATTCTCTCCTATTAACAACCTGATCATTTCATACTTCTGCCAGAATGAGAACTCCATTTTACGTGATCGTGCGACATTTGCAAGGGTAACAGCTTTCTCTATCCCGTCACCACGCTTAAAATTCACAACCTCATCTGGTAATGCCAGACGGTTTCCTTCATAAATTGATTTATCCGGCCATGATCTTAGTTCCTTATATACTTCATGCAAATCCTTGTTATGAAAATAAGCCAGAGAAACCGGATTTCGTTCAAATGCAGCCTTAAAAAAGGGTTTCCAGTTGCATGAATCCATGTATCGACCAACATAAAAAGAGAGGTCAATAACTGATCCGGAAGCAAAAACCGGAGAATGCTGTTGACGTTTACTTTGGAGATATCCGATGATCTCAGCGCGTGACTGAACAGGCGAAATACTGATTTCATCAGAATGTGGGATAAAATCTTTATTTGCGGAAGGAAGGCGCGGTATGGTATGAACAAACTTTTTAAGATCCATGAAAAAATCGGGGTGATTTTCTATAGAAGGATAGAGTTCTTTAAGTTCTTTGATAAAACTGGAATATGATCTAGTCTTAAACATTTGATTATCAGACTCAATCAAAAAGCGTTGATCTAGAGGCTGAATGAGAAGATCTTCTTCATCGATTTCGTTAAACAGATTACGCCCTGTTTTATCACTCAGTCTGTGCTTGCTGCCATGTTCATAGCCATAAGCCTTCTCAAGTGCTATATATCGCTTTGATCCCTGACAGAGAAAACTCAACTGAAACAGTTTCTGGTACCGACTGAAGTCACGGAGAAAATTCATAAAGATTTCGAAATCCACACTTGTTTCGAGGAAAGAAGCCAGTCTTTCACGGAATTGTCTGTATGCCTCAGGAGTGATACTAGCTTCAGTATAGGTGGAATGAATATATCCGGTGCTATGGGAAACATAGGTTACCTGTTCGTGCTCAAGAGCCCGTCTGGCCAGGGCTGAAAGTTCGGTTCCGTTAAACCACATCGATTTTGTGACAATCCGACGGTTATTGGTCAGGACGCCTTCATCTACCATCACAAAATTTTGGGAATGCAATGGAGTTCCCATGAGAAAGATCTTCTCAAGAGGCACTTTCGCAACGATAAAAAGCGCGGCCGCATATAGGCACGCCAATGAAACGCACTCCCCTGCCCCAACTTCGTGGTTTGGTTTAAAACGAAAAGCATTCATCGCCTCAACAGTCTCAGTTTTCCAGTAAGGAATAATATCAGTATCGTATTGATCGAGACCAAAATGTTTGCGGATATCAAGATCGAAATAGTATTTATCTCCCTCATAACCAAACAGAGCATTCGATTTTGAAAGCATTTCCATATCTGTAAATTTACTGAAACGGCTTATCTCAGTCTGTTTATCGGTTAATCCCCATGTTTCAAGATCAAGATTGAAATGATAATGATCCATGATGTACTGCTTCAAACGGTGGATCTTTTTTAATGGTCCCATTTTTCCGATTCCGGCGAACCAAGGCTCATCGCACCATTTCCATATTTCCGGTGACATAATATTGGCAAGCACAAGCGCATAGAGCAAATCCGGGAAAATAAAAATCTCCATATCACTCAAGGTAAAGGCTGAGGAATACTTTTCAAGAATAGCAGAATTATCTGGAAATTTCTGTTGATTGCCTTCGGTTGGTTGTTTCATAAAAAGCTCCGGATGATTGAACGGGGAAACAAAAATACGATTAAATACACGTATTTCTTGTGTTGATTGAAGGTAATTTGGATGTAGATTTTTGGAGTGAAACTAAAAATAATGAAAAAAGCTCCCTTTTGAGGAGCTTTTTGCGGACCGGACGGGACTCGAACCCGTCTCGTCTCGTCACCAATGACGAGACGAGATGACAGGCACGCATTATAACCTATTGGTTAACAGAGTGTATCAGTTTTTGTATTGAACGGGAATTTAACTTTTTCAACCTCTTCTCTTCGATGAGAGCCTCTGTTTTTGTAGAAAAATCCTTTCGATAAACCAATTTCCAAGGACCTTTTCCTGATGTAAACCGACTCTTATTCTCATTGTGCTCTGTTAGACGTCTGTCAACATCGGAACTTGTTCCTTTATAATAAATCCCTAATGACATTGATTCAATGATATACACATAATACATAATGAAAAAAGCTCCCTTTTGAGGAGCTTTTTGCGGACCGGACGGGACTCGAACCCGCGACCCCGTGCGTGACAGGCACGTATTCTAACCAACTGAACTACCGATCCATCGAATAAAGAACTTTGGTTAAAAGAAGTGCAAAGATAAAGCCTTTTTTTTAACCTGCAAGCGAATTAAAAAAAATAACTTCTTTTAATAATTCACAGCTTGTTTTGAGCAAAAACATTGCTATATATATACTTATATAACAATGATTTACGACAAATATGATAAGAATTGAACCCTCAATCAGAATCTAGATTAAGTATCCAAGAACCTTTCTTTCTGATCGAGAATACCTGAATTCCAGCTTCAGTGGCAAGCCTCTCCCATTCTTCTGCCCTCCAGGATGGAACACTCAGATCGATGATCATTTGCTTTACAAGGTAAAGATTTTGCAAGGCAGATAATGTCGGTTTGCTGTTGCCTGTTATAATTACAAAATCAATAGCTTGCTGATGTATCGATTTCCCCCTTTGTTTGGTTTTTCCATTCCAGACAGAAAATAATTTTCCGGAAAATGAAACGAGATCATTCTTCTGATTGAATAAATTATGTTGCTCTGATTTTTCAAATAATGGTAAAAATTCAACATCCGGCTTTAATCCTTTTCGAGCCCAGTATGCCTTCAGATTATAATCGATCGCATACTCATCCGCTTTAAGTGCAGTATCTGCAAGTACACGATGCGATTTCCCTGCGATCAAATCAATTGCAGTATGCCTGTTTATTCCGTAAACGACAATCTGCGTATCGGACCTATTCTCAAGATTACGCATTGTGATCATGAAAACAAACAGGACTAATACAGTCATAGCAGGAATCAAAACTTTGCGTGTATTGTATTTCAGAAAGACCCAAAGCATAAAAACAAGAACTGTAAGCAGTATACTGTCTGTTATCCCAATATACAGACCATCCAGCACCGAATATGGAAGCTTCTCGATCCCGCTAACTGAATAATTCATAATAAAAATGAACAATGAAAGCAGTTTCCCAATCCAGAAAGACAAAACGGGAATAAAAAACAAAATCAGTAAAGCCATTCCACAGACCAGAATAATGAAAGAAAGCGGAATCAGTAGCAGATTTGCCGGAATAAAATAAAGTGGAAACTGGTGAAAATAGAAGAGAATCAGCGGAAGAGTCGATAACTGCGCGGCAATCGTTACAGAGATACTATCCCATGTCCAGCTCAGGATGCGGTTGTTAAAATAAAGCATCTTTGAAAATGGTTCCTGAAAAAGTGCTATTCCCAAAACTGCAGAATATGAAAGCTGAAATCCGACATTCAGCAGATTAGCCGGATCAGCAAGAATCAGCACAAAAGCAGATGCTGCAAGTGAATTGATCAGATTTCCCTTTCGATGCAGCATATTACCAACCAAGATGAAACTGATCATAATAGCCGAACGAAGCACGGAAGGGCTTAAGCCTGTCAGGAAGGCATAAAACCAAACCAATACAAGAAGCAATAATAATCTGATCTTTTCTTTGGTTTTTCCAACAAGAAAAAGGCCAAAAAGGAAATTGAATATCAAATATATAATCCCGACATGCAATCCTGAAACACTCAGAATATGCATCGCACCGGAGGCTACATAACCTTTGCGCAAATATTGCGGCAGCTCCTCATCATAACCCAAAAGAATTGCTGTTGCTACGGTATATTCATCCCCCGATAATCCATTGTTTTTCAACACTTTCATCAGATATTCACGGCATTCGAATGCCCACTCAAAAAGCAGATTGGTCTGCATTCCTGGAATAATATTCCATTCGTTTTGCTTGAGAAAAACCTGACGAAAAATACCCTTTTTCGCTAAATAATCCTGATAATCAAACTGTTCAGGGTTCAAGGGACTTTCAACATATTCCGGTAATTTCGAAAATCCTATCAAAGAACCGTAATTCAATGAAGGAAGATCATCTTCATTCCGGAGGTAAATAATTACAGTTTCTTTTTGTGAAGAAACAAAACCTTCAGAAGAAATGGTTCTTACTTCAGCCATCAATCTTACTGATTGTTCCTTCACCCTGGGGGGCTCAGTTAAACGGCCAATATAAACGCCCCGAAAGGAAGAGTCTGCTTTAAGAATGTTATCCCGATGCTGCTGATTCACGGTCTGCACACGCGATATTCCAGCAAAAACCATAAAAAGGCTCAGTGACATTCCAAAAACCCAACGCAAAGAATACGATCTGAGGAATAGGTAAACAATCGTACACAGAATAAGGAATACAGCTAAAAGTAACAGGTTCAGACCAGAATAGGCAAAAGGTGCATAATAACCAATGATTATGCCAGCCATCAATGGCAGTAAAATTCTTAAAAAAGGATACTTATTCTGGTTCGGCATGCAGAAACACGCAATTGTTTGTATAAAGATACAAACTATCGGTGCAAAAAATCAACAATTATTTGAGCAGCTTTTTCCGATGCACCAATCCCACCAAGCTTATCGTGGAGTTCTTTATAATCAGTTTTTAATTTTTCAATCCTTGTCTGGTCTTTCAGGATCAGATTCAATTCCTTTATTAGGTTTTTACTATTTAATTCATCCTGGATAAGCTCAGTCACCAGCATTCGATCCATAATCAGGTTCACAAGTGAAATAAACCGCAAATGCACCAGTCGTTTGGCGATTGCATATGACAAGGCGTTACCCCTGTAACAAACTACTTGTGGAACACCAAGCAAAGCAGTCTCCAAAGTGGCGGTTCCTGATGTTACAAGTGCTGCGGTAGAATGCCTAAGCAGATTCTGTGTCTGACCATAAACCACTTTTACGTCCGACAGCCGGATTATTTTTTGATAGAAATCAGCTTCAATTGAAGGAGCTCCGCCAATAACAAACTGATATTCAATAAAATACTTAGTAATTCCCAACATAAGACTAAGCATCTTCCCTATCTCCTGTTTGCGACTGCCAGGCAGAAGGGCAATTATCGGTCGGGAATCTAAATTGTGATTTTTCCTGAAATCCAAATCCTGACCTGGAATTGCAGAGATTGCATCCAAAAGTGGATGTCCGACAAAATCAACTTCCATACCGTATTCATGGTAAAAATCCTTCTCGAAAGGCAAAATGACCAGCATTTTGTCAACTACACGTTTTATGGTATGAATACGTCCTTTTTTCCAGGCCCAGACCTGTGGAGAAATATAATATACAACCTTGATTTTGTGTTCTTTGGCAAATTCAGCAATCCTGAGATTAAAACCAGGATAATCAACAAGAACCAATACATCGGGTTTAAATTTGAGCAAATCCTCTTTGCAGAAACGGATATTCTGCAATATAACAGGCAGATTCATCAGCACTTCGGCAAAGCCCATGAAAGCGAGATCCCGATAATGTTTGATGATTTCTGCACCTGCTTCCTGCATCAGATCACCTCCCCATGCCCGAATTTCAGCCTGAGGATCTTTTCTACGAAGTGCTTTGATCAGGTTTGATGCATGCAAATCTCCTGAAGCTTCTCCCGCAATGATGTAGTATTTCATTGGGTTTTCATCCGTTTTTAATGAATATAAACGCAAGTATCACGATCAGAAATGTCACAAGTAGAATACCTGCACCAGTTTTTGTTTTTTTGTAATTCACAAGCTGAAAGCGCATCATCACAAGGTTTGGAAGGATTGAAATGAGATACGGAACTTTCGGATCGTTAAATAATTTTGATTCAGGCCTATACATCTGAATCAAATAAATAATCGCGAGTAAAATTGCCGAAAAAAGCAGTCCGAGTCCGGCACCAATCAAATAAGAATCCTGTTTAATGAACTGTTTCATTTTATCCAAATTAGTATAAACGAAGATTTTACAACTTCAATTTCCAGGCATCAATGAGATCAATTGCCCGATAGGCTGTCATATCGTATTGAACCGGAACGACGCTTACAAAATTATTCGTTAAAGCAAAAATATCTGTATCCTCGGTCAGGTCATCATTTTCGAATCTACCTGTGAGCCAGTGGTAATCACCACCGCGCGGGTCCATCCTTGAATCAAATTCTTCCACCCAACGCGCATGAGCCTGACGGCAAACCTTAAATCCTTTCAGTGGTTCTGCACTGATTGCAGGAATATTCACATTCAGACAAATTCCATCAGGCAAACCTTCTTGTAAAACCTTATTGACAACGATTGTAATCACCTCATCCACATGGCTGAAATCAGCATTGTGGCTGTAATCGAGCAGACTGAACCCAATCGCTGGAATGAAATCAATACATGCTTCGAGAACTGCTGCCATCGTACCTGAATAAATCACATTGATGGAAGCATTGGAACCATGATTCACACCTGAAACAAGTAAATCAGGCTTTGCTTTTAAAATGACCTGTTCACCAAGTTTCACACAATCAACCGGTGTTCCGTTGCACACATATTCCTCATAATCAGGTTCTTTACAAATTGTACGAATTCTGAGTGGTGTTGTAATTGTAATTGCATGACCCTGTCCGGAGTTGGACCGTTCGCTTGCGACAACTACAACTCTTCCAATTTTTCGTACAACTTCGATAAGTTTTCTTATGCCCGGAGCAGTATGTCCGTCATCATTTGTAACCAAAATGACGGGTTTTTTTGTTTCTTCTTTACTTTTCATTTGCATTTTCTAAATTAATAACACCGGCTGAAATAATGAATTTCATTACGTCCGTTGTTGAAGCATCCACCGGGCTCACATGATCAGCGGGAACTATAAACAGATTGCCCGACCAGGCATAAGAGTGAGGCAAATATACAGCAACCTTTTTCTCGCTGATTCCTAAAAAGCGCAGATCCCGATTCGTAACAAATCCCAGCTTCTCCATTCCGGTTGACCCGACCTTCACAAGAACAGGTTCGTTAAACCGCTTTTTCTGTCCGACAAAAGCTGAAACGAGATCCTTTACCGAAGTGTAAATAATCTTGATTAACGGCGCCCTGACAAGTAAACTATCAAAATAATTCAACATAGGCCGGAAAAGAATAGTCGAACCTAAAACGCCAATCACTGTTATAGAACCAAGTAAAACAATCAGACCTAATCCGGGAATATGCTTACCAATAAGCATATCAAGATAATGGATCAATATGCCATCGATTACTTCGAAAGCTTTGAAAAGCGCCCAGACTGTTAGCGTAACCGGTGCCATAAACAACAATCCCTGAAAGAAATAATTCATTCCTTTTTTGGACAAATTTTTCAGGTTCATATCTACTGATTTATTGATTTATTCTGTAAATTATTAATATTCTTATCTTTCCGAAGCAAACTTCTCAATCTCACGATACAAGCGATGGGTTGGAAGTCCCATCACATTGAAAAAAGAGCCCGTCACCGATTCAATGGCCACATAGCCAATCCATTCCTGAATTCCATACGAACCTGCCTTATCAAATGGTTGATAATGATCAACATAGTATACAATTTCATCCTCTCTTAATGATACAAATCGAACATCTGATTCTTCTGAAAATGTGGTGATACCATTTATATCTCTTAGACTTACACCGGTTATAACACGATGTTCGCGTCCCGATAAAGTAGACAGCATTTCGATCGCTTCCTGCCGGTTCGCCGGCTTATTCAAGACTTTTCCATCAATCACAACAATGGTATCAGCAGTTATAAGCAGGTAGTTATCAGGTAGTTCTGAATCAAGAAATGCATCAGCCTTTTTCCTACTCAAAAATGAAGCAACTTCATCCAACGAAAGATCAGCAGGAAACGATTCATCCACATCTTTCACAAAAACAATAAATGGAATATCCATTCCCTGCATCAGTTGCTGCCGACGTGGCGATTTTGATGCCAAAACAACCTGATATCCATGAAAGTACTCTGTTTTCATTATCGAAAGTTCAAAAACAACATTGAAGCCATACCACTTATCATCCAAATTTTCAGAAACAACGAAACCCTGTGAAGACTAATTTTGTTGTTTGCCTTCGTCAAAAGAAAAAGTGTTACACAGGCTACAATTTGTGAAATGAACAAACTATTAGCCATATGGTTCATCGCCTTTCCATACAGATTGAACTGCCACCATCCTATGACCAACATCACGAAAATGATCAATCCAAAAGCAATATTTCTGGCTAGATTCATTCCGAAAACTATAGGAATTGTTGCACAACCTTCTTTCTCATCCCCATCAATATCTTCCATATCTTTTACAATTTCGCGGACAAGGCTCAGTAAAAAAGCGATTAGAGCATAAATAAAAACAAAACTGCTGATCATTCTGATCGTTCCTAAGGACTCAAGAATCGCAATATCAGCTTTTTTTAAGAAAGAAAATTCAGCATTCCAGGTGATAATCAAGACCATTGCTGAAGCAAATGCTACAACCAGATTGCCTGTAATGAGCCGCCCCTTATAACGCTTGCTGTAATAAAAAAGCAAGGCTGCCATTGCCGGAAAGAAAACTCCAAGATAAGCACTCCCCAATAAAACCGAAAGTGCGATTCCGGTAAAAATACCAGAAAGTGTAAGAAACAGGTAAAATTTCTTCGCTGAAATTAATGAAATCTTCTTTCCAATAATCTGATCCTCAGGTTTATTGATAGAATCAATTTCCAAATCAAGAATATCATTGATTACATAACCTCCTGCCGCGATAGCTAAAACACTGTATACCAACAATATGAAATTAATTAAATTATCCTGAATAAACAATCCAGCCATCTCAAGCCGAGGAAGTATGAGAATATAGCGAAGACCGGCCATCAAAACAGCCATGATCAATAAATTGGGCCAGCGAATAATCCTGAAATAGTTCATCTTTCTACCAGAGGTGTGCGTCAGCATCGTTCAGCCATTTTCCCTGCACTTTCAAAACCTGTTCAATTACATCTCTGACACACCCACGACCACCTGCATGATGACTGATATACAAGCTTATTTCGCGGATTTCGATTGCGGCATCTGAAGGACAAACTGGAATTCCACAGGCTTTCATCGGAAGAAGATCAGGAATATCATCTCCCATATAAAGTACATTTTCCGGCTTCAGTTTGTGATCAGAAAGATATTGATTGAATACTTTCATCTTATCTGAAACACCCAAAAAGACATCTTTAATACCCAACATCTGAAGTCGTTTTTCCATTGACTGAGAATAACCTCCCGATATAACTGCCAGATTAAACCCCAGTTTCTGAACAAGTTGCATGGCATAACCATCTTTCACATTGGCTGTTCGCAATGGTTCTCCATCGTTTGTGATAATAATAATACCTTCGGTCATGACACCGTCATAATCGAAAACAAAGGTGCTGACATTGCCCAGCAGAGCCCGGTAATTACTCATATTTTATGTATTTCCTTTAACAATAATTGCAGAAATCTGCTCATATAAAGAAGCAAGTTCTGGCCTATTTTCCAATAAACGAAGATGAGCCTTCATTGTTTGTATATCACCTCTGACTGCAGGACCTGTTTGCGATTTTATTACACCTTTTTCAATTGCTTTATCAACAGTCTCCTTGATCAATGGATGTAAAATTTCAAATGGCAAGGTTGTTTGAGAAATCAGTTCTTCCCCTATTCCTAACATCGCATTCACAAAATTGCTCACAAAAACAGCCGAAAGATGCACAGTTTTCCTTTCTTCGGAAATACAATGGAAGACTTTTTCAGAGATTGATTCAGCAATTTCTATTAAACGTTCCGATGTACCGGAATTATTTCCTTCAATCAGAAATGGGATATTTTGCAATTGAATAATCCTGCCTTCACTGAAAGTTTGAAGCGGATAAAAAACCCCATAGCTCTCGGATATATCCTTAAAAACATCCATATTAACTGTTCCGGAAGTGTGAACACAAATTCCATCAACCCCCTTTAAAGCCTTAGCCAGCTGCGAAATAGCATCATCTGAAACGGCTATTAGATACAGATCAGCATCTTTCCTGAGTACTTCAATCGAACTTATGGCCTCCGAACAGAATTTACTTGCCAGTTTTTCTGCTTTGTGGTGATCACGGTCATATACCTGAACAATCCCGAAACCTGCCTGATATAAGGCGCTCCCAATGATTCCGGCAAGTTTGCCTGTTCCGATCAGGACAATTTTTTGTTCAGGATGCACGCTAAAATGTAATTTTGCACGAAAGTACGATTTTTTGGCGTTTCGGAAGATTGGTTATCAGTGATTAAAACAAAACCGGAAGTCTTTTGTTTAGAGTTCAATTCAAGTTAAGAAAATGGCAGTATATTCAATTAAGGACCTGGAAAGACTCACCGGAATCAAAGCCCATACCATTCGTATATGGGAAAAACGCTACCAAATAGTTGAACCAGAAAGGACGGATTCGAATATCAGAACTTATTGTGATAATAACCTGAAAAAACTCCTGAACATATCCATTCTGAACCGTTCCGGAATAAAGATTTCAACCCTCTGTAAACTGAGCGATGATCAGATCAGAGAAAAGGTTCTTATGTCACTCAAGCCTGAAACAGATTTCAGCAGCCAGATTGAAAGCATGGTCGTAGCCATGATCGAACTCAATGAGGAACGCTTTGAATGGCTTCTAAACCAATCGATCACAAAAATTGGTTTTGAAGAAACACTTTTTAATATCATTTACCCATTTTACGAAAAAGTAGGTTTGCTTTGGCTTACAGGCACTATTTGTCCCGCACAGGAACATTTCATTTCTAATTTGATCCGGCTGAAACTCAGCGTAGCCATTGATGGACTGCCAAGCGTTACCGCTCCTGATGCCAAAAGAATTATCCTCTTTCTTCCTGAATGGGAAATGCACGAATTGGGTCTGCTAACCTATTTCTATATGGCACGTAAACAGGGTCTCAAGGTTTTTTACCTGGGTCAAAACGTGCCAGCAGCCGATGTTTATGATCTGATTACTACGGCCAAACCCGATTTTCTTGGGCTTTATCTCGTTGTCCCTACAGAAGAAGAAGTTTTGAAAACCTATATTCAAAACCTCAGCGCCCATTTTGACAATGGAACAATATTTATAAGTGGATCGCAGGCTTCGGCCATTTCTGACATCCTTCCATCTAATGTGACCTATGTTCCCGGAGCCATCGAGTTCAAAAAGCAGTTTGAATATCTGAATAACCATATAAATGTGCTTAATTAAATATTAGGCTCGTCTTTTCACAACATCCTCATTTACTGAATCTTACTAAATTCATCCGAAAACCGATTCAGGTTAATTTTTCGTTGTGATTTTTTAACAAAACTTTAACATTCATTTATATCACTGATTATCTGCTAATTAGACTGAAATATTCTAACTTATTTAGAATCGTTCTTGACAATATTGAATTTCTGTTTAACTTTGCCAATAAATAATTAAACAGAACGAATCATGACCGCTATAGAATTCAATTATCAACTCACCGGATTGCAGAAATATCTTGAGATTTTTGCACGCCAGCTTACCCGCAACGATGATGATGCGCAGGATTTATTGCAGGAAACTTTCCTAAAAGCGCTAATTTACAGAGATAAATATGTTGTTCAAAATAATTTCAAAGCATGGGTTTATACCATCATGAAAAACATTTTTATCAATAACTACCGCCGAAACAAAAAGGCAAAGACGATTATTGACCAAACCGACAATTTATACTTTCTGAACGTAAAGGGCGACAGTCGTGAAACAAACCCTGAATCAATACTCGCCACCAAGGAACTTCAGAAAGGAATCAATAATCTGGATCATGATTTTCGCAAGGCATTTGATATGTACAATGAAGGGTACAAATACAAAGAAATCGCTGATAATCTGAATCTTACAATTGGAACTGTTAAAAGCCGCATTTTTTACAGCCGTAAAAAACTCATGGAAAACATGAGCGAATATCAGCCAGCTTAAAAAAAAATCTTAGAATTTCTTTATCAGGGAGGAAAAGACCTACAAATTCCGGGTCATTTCCTCCTTGATCATTTTAATGGCACGATCAATAAGTTCAACATCAATTGCAATGAGAAGTCCGGCTGCTTCAGCAGCAGTTGCTTCTTCCGGTAAACCCGACATCACAACATTAATTTTCTGTGAAACATCTTCCCGGGCAGCTTTCACGGTTTGCCAAACTGATTCCCCCACAAATATCTGCTGTGATAAATTATGTTCAAATTCATCCCTGATGTTATGAAGCATTTTCATCTGCAACTGCTGTTTCAGAAAGCTGCTTTCCAGATGACGCGTAACCAGTGCCATCGGACGAATACGTTCGAGAAATAAAACCAATCGTTCACTCGCCTGAACCCTTAAGGGAAACAAAGCATCCTGAACAGACTGTTGCCGGCGCGCAATATTTTCTACTTCAACAAGCTTGTATTTTTGAGAGAGAATGACAAGATATTTGTGAAAATAAAAGAACAGAAAAAACGCGAATGCCAGTAAAAAAAGCCAGGGCAAAAGAAATTGAAAAAACATAGGAAAAGTGTTAAAATCCGTTGTAAAGATAGATACTTTCCAAACTTAAAATTCATAGAATTGATTGACTGCATTTTGCAAAACACTGCTTTTACTTACACATTCACATATCCAAATAAAAAGTATATTTGCTGTAACAAAAATCAAAAACCGTGGATAGCAAGCAAATTTTGTCAAAAAGGGTACAATCAGTTGGTGAATCTGCAACACTTGAAATGACGAGAAAAAGTCGTGAGTTGCGTGAAAAAGGTATCGATGTAATAACACTGAGTATAGGTGAACCCGACTTTAACACACCAGAATCAGTTAAAGAAGCCGCCATTCAGGCTATCCATAACAATCAGACACATTATCCTCCTGTTCCCGGAAATCCAGAACTCAGAAAGGCAATCGCTGATAAGTTGCTGCGTGACAATAATTTACATTATAATCCCTCACAAATTATCGTTTCAGCAGGAGCAAAACAATCAATCATGAATGCGTTTTTCAGTCTGATTAACGACGGAGATGAAGTACTGATTCCGGCTCCCTATTGGGTTTCGTACCCCGAAATGGTGAAAATGGCAGGTGGTGTGCCAGTGGTGATCCCTTCGACTGTTGAACAGGATTTCAAAATAACAGGAGATCAACTCCAAAAAGCGGTAACTGATAAAACAAAAGCCTTCATTTTCAGCTCACCATGCAATCCAAGCGGCTCAGTCTACAATCTTGAAGAACTCAGGGACCTCGCAACTGTTCTGGCTAAAAACCCACACGTTTTCATTTTCTCGGATGAGATTTACGAATACATTCATTTTGAAGGAAAACATGAAAGTATCGCCCAGTTTCCTGAAATTTTTGATCGTGTAATCCTGATCAACGGATTATCAAAAGGATTTGCTATGACAGGTTGGCGTATTGGATATATGGCTGCAGATCAAATAATTGCAAATGCATGCAACACCATTCAGGGTCAATATACCTCCGGTACATGTACCATTTCACAGGCGGCAGCCCTCGAGGCCGTGAATACGATTCCGGAAGAATCTGCTGACCTGAAAGATATGCTTGCTCAGTTTCTGGAAAGGAGAAACCTTCTTTACGACAGACTAAAAAACATCAAAGGGGTAATTCCCAACCTGCCTACAGGCGCATTCTATCTTTTTCCGGATATCAGTTATTATTTCGGAAAAACTGATGGCCAAAACACCATCAATACCAGTTACGACCTCTGTCTTTATTTGCTTAGTGAAGCCCATGTCGCTCTTGTAAGTGGAGATGCTTTCGGTTGCGATAACTGCATACGGTTTTCCTATGCCACCTCTACTGATTTGCTGAGCAAAGCAGTTGACAGAATTGAAGTTGCTTTGGCAAAACTGCACTGATTCTATTGATTCTACTTTCGCTTTTCTACACTTTGTATCCTATTTAATGGGATAAAACTGTATTTTTACAGCAAAAAACATGATCAACACCGAAAGTGTTCACCAACTGTTTAACGGATTCAATGATCTGCGCATCATGATTATCGGAGATGTGATGGTGGACGCCTATTTATTTGGGAAAGTCGACCGGATATCTCCGGAAGCACCTGTTCCGGTTGTTGCAGTCGAAAGTCGAATGAACCGTTTGGGTGGAGCAGCCAATGTAGCATTGAATATTCGTTCGCTTGGCGCAACTCCTGTATTATGTTCAGTGATCGGAAATGACCAGAAGGCTGTTGAACTTCTTGATCTGATGCAGCAGAATCAGATGCCTTTAAATGGCATTGTAAAGAGTGATACGCGCATCACAACCACGAAATTCAGGGTGATTGGCAATAAAATGCAGATGCTGCGTGTAGATGAAGAACAACTGAATGACCTTGAATCTCAGGAGGAAAACTCTTTACTGAACAATATCCAAAATATTATTGACTCCGAAAGGATTGACGCTGTCATATTTCAGGATTATAACAAAGGCGTGCTGACTGAGAATATTATTCATCGTGTTACTGAAATGTCGCGAAAAAGGAATATTCCGGTTGTTGTCGATCCAAAGAAAAAGCATTTTCTTGCATATCAGCATGTTACACTCTTTAAACCTAATCTGAAAGAATTAAAAGAAGGTTTGAACAAGGACGTGGAAATCAAGACAATCGATCAGATTTCAGAAGCCATGTTGCTTCTGCAAAAGAAGTTACAATGCGAATATGTGATGGTAACACTCTCGGAAAGAGGCGTTATAATCAAGCAATTTGCTGATAATAAAGAAATTAAAACTTTACATTTCCCCGCCCACATCCGCAATATTGCTGATGTATCAGGTGCCGGAGATACTGTAATCAGTGTCGCGACACTTTGTCTGGCACTCGGCCAACCAGCCGGCTTCATTGCCTCAGTATCAAACCTCGCAGGCGGAATTGTATGCGAAGAAGTGGGTGTTATTCCCATCGACAAATCGCGACTTGAACAAGAAACACTCAAAATATTTAGTTAAACTCCCTGCATTCCAACATAATTATATGCAAAGATCTACCCCTCCAAAAGTTGTCCCAAAGAAAGAGAACGTCAGGCAGATGTTTAACAACATTGCCAGCAGCTATGATTTTCTGAATCATTTTCTTTCACTGGGCATCGATAATCTCTGGCGAAAACGACTGGTAAAATTGATTCTTTCAAAAAATCCGGCCACAGTGCTTGATGTTGCAACCGGAACGGCAGATCTGGCCATTGCTGTTTCGAAAAGAAGCAAAGCTAAGATCACTGGCATCGATATCGCAGAAGACATGGTTGCAATTGGGCAGAAAAAGATTGCCGCACGAGGTCTAACAGAACAGATTCAATTGAAAGTTGCTGATTCTGAGAAAATTCCATTCAGCGATTTTAGTTATGAAGCTGCCATTGTATCATTTGGAGTCAGAAATTTCGAAAACCTTGATAAAGGACTTTCTGAAATGAATCGTGTACTTAAACGTGGCGGAATGATTGCCGTTCTTGAATTTTCAAGACCAAAACATTTCCCGGTAAGAAATCTGTATATGTTCTATTTCAAACAGATTTTACCTCGTATTGGACGAATGGTTTCCGGTGATAAAGGGGCATATACCTATCTCCCAGACTCAGTGAGCCAATTCCCTGATGGGGCTGAGTTCCTGAATCATCTGCAGAAATGCGGATTTTCTGAAACAAAAGAACACAGATTAACTTTTGGCATTGCCACCATTTATACAGGCATCAGGAAATAAAATAATGAAGCATTATTCACGTTAAGAGTTGAATACCATTAAAAATGACCATTTTGAAACGATTTAAACCAGTCATCCTTATCCTGATCATATTTTTATCGGTCAGTGTTTCCGGACAGTCGAGGAAAGTAACAAATCTTCCGAAATACGATAAGGAACCTTATCATTTTGGATTTATTCTTGCCTTTAATCAGATGTATTATACAACCAGTCCTTTGATTGATAACAAACCTTCTCCCGGCTTTGCTGTCGGAATATTAGGAAATCTGAGACTGGGCGAATATTTCGATTTGCGATTTATTCCAACACTGGCTTTTGGAGGCCGTGAAGTGGCTCAATTAAGTAATCCGGATTACTATTATCAGGTTCCATCCACCTTTGTCGATTTTCCGTTGCACATTAAATACCGTTCAAAAAGGCACAATAATATCGCCGGATATTTGCTCGCAGGGCCAAAATACAGCCTCGATATCGCTTCTACCAAGAAGAAAAACCTGGGTGGTTTTGTAACCGACCGTTCTGATCTTGGGATTGAAGTTGGTGTTGGATTTGACTTCTATACCAATTATTTCAAATTCGGAACAGAAATCAAAATGGGATATGGCCTCTTTAATATTTTGAAAAGCGGGTCTGAAAATATAGGGACCAATGACCTGAGAAATAAGATATTACAAGTATCATTTACCTTTGAATAATATGGATAACAATTTGAACCGCGAGCAGTTGTTTCAGACACTCATCGCCAAGTCAACCCTGAAACAAGATATTTATTCGAATACCCTGAGCGCTCTCCGAATGTTCAAACGTGTGATCGAAGACATTACCAAAGACTACGTTTTAAAAGCAGAAGAGATTAAAAGTCACCGCAATGTTGCCTTCGAAAATCGCTATCGTGGTGATTTTGAGATCGAATTGAAATTTGGAGGCGATATATTGCTATTTCTGATGCATACCAATATCTTTGAATTTTCGCGTGATCACGAAGTGATGCGCACTCCCTATATCCGTGAAAACCCTGAAAGATCCTATTGCGGAATCATCAATGTATACAATTTCCTTTCCGACTCATTCAAATACAACCGTTACAATGATATTGGATATCTGATTGGTCGTATTTTCATTAACAAGGATAATCATTATTTTATCGAAGGAAAAAGGGAGCTTGGATTCATTTATAATGATTTTGGTAAATATGAGATGAATCCTGATGCGGCTCGCAAGATCATTGAAGCAGCCATTTTGTACACAATTAAATTTGACCTGCTGACTCCCCCCTACGAAACTGTAAAATTGGTAACTGTCAATGAGATGAAAAACACCCTTGACGCAATTTCCATGAAGACGGGCAAGAGGTTGGGTTTTCATTTTCAGCAAGATATGGCCCAATCTGATCTTGAATAAAAAAATTTAACAAAAGCCTTGCCGGTTCAAAATATCTTTATACTTTTGCACTCTCAAACGAAATAACCCGCCCGTTCGTCTAGCTGGCCCAGGACGCAAGGTTTTCATCCTTGAAATCAGGGGTTCGAATCCCCTACGGGTGACAAAACCATCAAGCAATTGATGGTTTTCTTTTTTTTACATTTCTGACGGGAAATAATGCCGAAAACCAGGAAGTAAAGGTTTTTAATAAATTACCGGACGGATCCGGAAATGAAAAGGCGCTTTAAAAAATTGATTGATCGTAATTCAAATGAATAAGGATAATTTACACGAAGTGATCTCTGTAAGCCATCTGACAGAAACGGCCTACCTGCTACGAATGAAAAGACGCGGACTCTCATTTAGATCCGGACAGCATATTTTACTCGGAAAAGCCGGAAGCATCCATAACCGCGAGTATTCAATCTATAGCGGTGAGGATGAGGATTTTATTGAAGTTCTGGTGAAGGAGATCACTGACGGGCTGGTAAGCAAGCAATTAAAAAAAGTGAATCCGGGTGATTTTATGCAGATTGAAGGCCCATTGGGTTTCTTCACCATTAGCCCTGCCATCATGCAAAAGACTCATTTTCTCTTTATAGCTACCGGAAGTGGTATTGCCCCTTTCCATAGTTTTATAAAGAGTTATCCTGCAATTAATTACACTTTGCTGCACGGTATTCGTTACGAAAATGAGGCGTATGGTAAAACAGATTACGATTCCAAACGTTATATTACATGCACAAGTGGCGATGATTCTGGCATATTTAAAGGTCGTGTGACAGATTATATCAAACAGAATCCCGTTTCAAAGGACACATACTGTTTCCTTTGTGGGAATTTCAATATGATACATGAAGTATTTGATCTTCTTGAGATACAGTCAGTTCCGCCTGGACAAATTCATGCCGAAGTATATTTTTAATTCATCTTCTGGTTTACATTTGTACTTGGTGAAGCGTATAAATTAAACTCTTGAATATCAATTAAACGGATGAGTAAAACATGAAATATCACCTCATTTCTTTAGGCTGCCAGATGAATCTTTCTGATACAGAAAGAGTTACAACTGTTTTGCAGTCAATGAGGTTCTCAAATACCGAAAACGAAGACGAAGCATCCATCCTGGGCATCATCGCCTGTTCGGTCAGGCAGAAAGCTATCGACAAAGTCTATAGCCGGATTTCGAAATGGAACCGGATGAAAAACCGAAAAAGCCTGATCACCTTTGTTTCCGGATGTATCTTACCTGCTGATAATGAACGTTTCCTGAAACTATTTGATCTTGTTTTTCCGATGAGTGAACTTCCTTCGCTTCCTAAAATGATCAGTCAGTACGGAGTTGTAACTCCTGCCGGTCTTATGCATTCCGAACAGGAACATGGCTCATTAATGAAGGAAGAAAAACCAGCAGAACGCAATACGACTTCTGTTCTTCAAAAAGTGAATCTGCCAGCAATGAATTTCGGTTCCATAAAACTGAATCCCGCTAAAAATATTGAACAATTCTGGGATGTTGAACCCACACATACCAGTGAATTTGAGGCTTTCATCCCGATTCAGAATGGTTGTGATAAATTTTGCTCATTCTGTGCGGTTCCGTATACCCGTGGAAGAGAAGTATCGAGAAATTCAGATGAAATTCTCAATGAACTCAAAGATCTGGTTGAAAAAGGATTCAAATCAATTACACTTCTCGGTCAGAATGTAAATTCTTATGGTCTGGATAAAAAAGGAGAGGAAATCACTTTTCCCGACCTGCTTCGAAAGATTGGTGAATATGGCAATACCTCCGGAAAAGAGTTCTGGGTGTATTTTACTTCGCCTCATCCACGTGATATGAGCGACGAAGTAATTGAAGTTATCGCTCAATATGACTGCTTAGCAAAACAAATTCATCTTCCGATTCAGTCAGGCGATGAGCATGTTTTGTTGCGGATGAACCGCAAACATTCGATGGAAAAATACCGGGAGATCATTCACTCGATCCGTCGTCTTATTCCACAGGCAACTATTTTTACGGATATCATTGTCGGGTTTACCGGTGAAACGGATGAACATTTTGAGAATACACGTAAAGCCATGGAAGAATTTGGGTTCAATATGGCATATATCGCACAATACAGTGTCAGGCCGGGTGCGGCGAGTTCACGCTGGGAAGATGACGTACCGAAAGAAACAAAAAAGACCCGTTATCATATTCTTACTGAAGAACTTACCAAGCATTCACTGCAATTCAACCGTAAACTTGTCGGACAAACTTTGCGGGTACTTGTTCGCGGACGCGATCGAAAAGAAGGATATCTTTCAGCACTTACCGAAGGTAAAATAGTTGTACGTTTCCTTTCAAACGATATTTCCCTGATTGGTAAGATTGTCACAATTCAGGTGAAAAGTGCTGCTTCCTTGTCGATCGAAGGAGAGCTTACGGAAAAAAAGATTTTTTCAAAGACTAACTAGCCTGATGAAAAAAATCGCCTTCAAAACTTTAGGTTGCCGTTTGAATCAGTATGAAACCGATGCACTTGCATCACGCTTTCATACAGGAAGTTATGAGATAGTTGATTATTCTGAAAAAGCTGATATTTACATTGTGAACACCTGCACGGTAACCAATCAGAGTGACCAGAAATCCCGACAGACAATCAATCAGGCCAGGAAAACAAATCAGGAAGCTTTGGTGGTTGTAACTGGCTGTATGGCAAATCATTACAAACAATCCTTGCTCGAAACGGGCAACATCAACTATGTTGTGGATAACGAACGTAAATCATCCATTTTCAGCATCATTGAATCCCATTACCGCGGTGAAACAGCCGATCCGGAAGGATTTGACAAAGATTTATTCAGTTACGAAGCCGCATATAAGACATTTCATACCCGCAGCATGATCAAAATTCAGGATGGCTGCGACAATTTCTGTACCTTTTGCATTATTCCACATGTAAGAGGCAGAGCAAGCAGCCGCCCGGCAAAAGAGATTTACAATAATATCCGTGAAGTTCTTGAATACGGTTTCAAGGAAGTTGTGCTCACCGGGGTGAATATCGGCAGATATCAGGATGGAACAACGAATTTTGAAGCCCTGATTGAAGGCATTCTGGAACTTCCGGGTGATTTTAGGGTCCGAATTTCATCCATCGAACCTGATGGATTTACTGATCGCTTTTTCGAACTTTTTGCGCATCCGAAACTTACTCCGCATCTGCATTTATGTCTGCAAAGCGGATCAGAGGCCATCTTATTGAAAATGAGAAGGATGTATACAGCAAGACAATTCCGCGAAATGGCAGAAAAGCTGAAGAACCTACATCCTGATTTCAATCTGACAACAGATATCATCGTAGGTTTTCCGGGAGAGACGGAAGAAGCATTTCAGGAAACGGTTTCAATGGCCAATGATTTATCATTCAGCCATATACACACTTTCAAATATTCAGTCAGAAACGGAACCCGTGCTGAAAGAATGCTGGATCAAATCAGCGAAAAAGAAAAAAACCGGAGATCGGAAATCATCCGGAATATATCGGAGGAGCAGAAAAGAAACTATATCCGCTCAATGATTGGCAAAAAACAACGCATGCTCATCGAGAGAATAGGGACAGATGGATTTGCCCGTGGTTACGGCGAAAACTACTTCCCAATCCGGCTCAGGATGAAAAATGGAGTACGGAATGAGTTCGTAGATGTTATCATTACCGGCATCCACGAAGGCAAAGAACCATCCGCAATAGCTGGTATTACATTTTCAATAAACAAAATATCCCCATTTTAAATACCAATATTCTCTTAATAATAATATATTTAAGAGAATTTTACCTTTGAAATTTTTCTACAACATTATTTTTCATAACTACAAATAATTGATCATTATTTAAGAAATAGAAACTAAAGATATCTTTTGTGCTAATGTCTATTTCTTGAATTGAACACTCTGTATCCTGATTTCTCTTATTTGAAATAAAGTATTTATCTGTTTCTTTATTATAGAAAACACAAGAAATACCTGTTGAAAAATCGAAAAACCAATCTAACAAAATAAAGTTGGAATAGTTATTTAAATTGGGTGAAAAATCACCTACTAAATTTGAAATCTCAACAAAATAATCACCATTTAAAGATTCTATTTTACTAGAATTTTGAATATAAACCAATCCACATTTCAGATTTACAGACTTATAATCTGAGGATTTAAACATTTCAATAGAATTGACAATTTTCTTTTTACCTTCGAATTTTAAACTATCACCCTGCTTTTGATACCTAGTAATGAAATATTTTACGTCTGCAGTTTTTTCATCAGTGGTAATCTGAGGTATAAAAACAGTATCTCCAATAATATTCAACATATTCGTCGATAAGTTAATTGACTCAGAATCCTCATTTGGAATCAAATAATTAATTATTTTGCAATCAGTTAAAGAATACTGTGAAACTATTAGTTTCCGAAAAATAGTATATCTATCATCAACCGCCTGTTTTTTTATGTATGGCACACTTAACGACATAAATAACCTGTCTTCAACTATAAAGCAACTTTCGATTAGCACAGAAAAGTAACCAATAGACTTTAACTGCTTGACTTTATCTTTTATTATAACAGTATCAAGACCATCATATAAGTTAGGTAATATTTCCTCAGCTTCTAATTGCATCCCATCGAGAAATGAAACTAAACTCCCCATCTTATCAAAAACTGAGCATAAGTTCAGTACCCGATCCATTAGTACTATATAATGATCAGATACAGTTATTATTGGATACTGAAAATCAATTTCAGATTTCAATTCAATTTTCTCAATAATTTTATAGTTAACAACATTAGCAATATCCGATGAGCTTGTGTGTAAAAAACTCGAAAAATCATTAGTATTCCTCCAAAAATCTTTAAATGCAAAATGATAGACTAATATATCATCATTGTAAATAAAGACTTCAGAGTATCGATTGATGTCCAATTCTTGATAGACCGAATCAGAAGATATAATTTGTATATTACGTTTAAGAACAATTTCAGAAAGATAACTTCTTGAGATAAACCTTTCGATTGTTTGTTTACTAATTTTTGGAAACACAAATCTAATTGCTGTTCCGTTCTCAAATTTATCGATTGCAAGATTTCCAGCATAACAACTAATACACTCAAGTGTATTTATCTTAACATCGATAAATACACTAGCATTTAAAGAGTCTGCTAATGAAATTAGACTCATCAACGAAATAAGTAAAATATTTTTTTTAAACATATCCATTTTTTTTAAAATATCAATCAAAAGATAATGTGCGAATAAATTCGCACATTATCAGAATATTACGCATTATCGATAACTAATACAGTGATATGAATCCTATTCGGTGTTACTTTGATAACTCGATACTAATTTGACCAGAACTGCTTTGGAAATAGCTCTCTACATCATCAGTGCTATTTGTAGTATAAGGAGTTGTATCTCCAGGGTCTTCATAACCAAACTCAATGGTAATTGTACCATCACCATTCATTATAAAAGCCAAACATCGTTTATCAAGCGGTGGTTCACAGGTACAAATCAAATAATATGGACTTACTTGATTACATTTAAAATGACCAGCGATTTCAAATACAACACCAGTTGCAAAACTAAATTTTGGCAAAATCAAGATAATTAAGACAAAAGCTAAACTTAAAATACTCTTTTTCATAATAAATTGTTTTTAAATTAATTTTAAGGACTAAAGGTTAGTTGAAGATAAAGCGTTAAAACCATTTCACTGTATCAAATCAAATTTATTAAAAAAAAAAAATAAGTCAATGTTAATTTTTGTTAAGTAATTAGAATAATATATTGTCGTATTTTGTTGTATATATGAAATAAAGT
>CAZVKW010000044.1:22271-23944 GCA_964627945.1 uncultured Lentimicrobiaceae bacterium | reverse complement strand
TGAAATTCCCTTTTGCAATCAAACGGTTCATACGTGGAATATCCATAAAAAGCGGGCAACCCAAGCGACAGGGCGCTTCACAGTCGCCCACATGATCGCTCAACAGCAATTCGAGCGCTTGCTGTCGCGAATGAATCACTTCCTCATCGCGGGTAATAATTTCCATGTCCTGACTGACAAGTAAGGCACACGATGGATGCAACAGTCCGCTTCTTTTGTCCTTGACCATGCAAAGCATGCACGAAGCACTGTTATCCAAGCCTTCGAGATGGCACATTGTCGGGATGTCGATCCCCAGCTTTCGGGCAGCCTGGAGTACTGTGGTTCCGTTAGGAACTTCAACCGCGACATTGTCGATTTTACACTGTATCATACGCCCTGACTATTACTGCACCCACCGTGCAAACCTGCCGGCAAACATCACATTTCACACACTTATCGTTATTGACCACATGTTTTTCGTAGGGTTTCATTTCAATGGCTGCTGTCGGGCATTTCTGCGCACATATGGTGCATCCGATACAATCTTCATTGATGTAATACGAAATCATTTTCAGACATTTTCCCGTTGGGCATTTTCCATTAATATGGTCGATATATTCTTCCCTGAAATATTTTAAGGTTGATAAAACAGGATTAGGTGCTGTTTTACCCAGTCCGCATAGGCTTCCTTTTTTTGTGGAATGAGCCAGATTTTCCAACAATTCCAAATCGGCCAGCGTTCCTTTGCCTGCGCTTATCTTATCAAGAATCTCCAGCATTTTATGTGTTCCGATGCGGCAGAAAGTACATTTCCCGCATGATTGACTGGCCGTGAATGAAAGAAAATAGCGGGCAATATCGACCATACAATCCGTATCGTCAAGCACCACCAAACCGCCCGAACCCATCATGGCACCGGCATCGTTCAGCGAAGCAAAATCAACTGGCAGGTCGGCCATGGAAGCCGGTATGCATCCGCCCGATGGTCCGCCGATCTGAACGGCTTTGAATTTTCTGTTATTCGCGATTCCTCCGCCAATTTCTTCAACAATCTGCCCGATTGTTATCCCCATAGGCACTTCGATGAGTCCGCCCCGGTTAATTTTGCCGGCGAGTGCAAATACTTTGGTTCCTTTGCTGTTTGCTGTGCCAATTTGACTGAAAGCGGCAGAGCCATTACGCATGATCCAGGGCACGAGTGCAAGTGTTTCGGTGTTGTTTATCAGCGTTGGCTTTTCCCAAAGTCCTTTTTCGGCAGGGTAGGGTGGGCGGGGAGAAGGCATTCCACGGCGACCTTCGATGGAAGCGATCAATGCAGTTTCTTCGCCACAAACAAAAGCTCCGGCTCCTTCAAACAAACGGATATTCACACCAAATCCCGATTGTAAGATATTTTGACCAATCAGATCTGCATCTTTACAAATCTTGATGGCCTCTTTGATGCGTTTTACGGCGAGTGGATATTCGGCCCTGATATATAAAATGCCTTCATGTGCGCCAACAGCATAGGCTGCAATCAGCATGCCTTCGAGCACACGGAACGGATATGATTCGAGCAGCATCCGATCCATAAACGCACCAGGATCGCCTTCATCACCATTACAAATAATATATTTTTCCTCGGAAATAGCATCGTGCACCAGTTGCCATTTGGTTCCCGATGGGAAACCTGCACCGCCACGACCCCTTAG
>CAZVKW010000044.1:18706-22171 GCA_964627945.1 uncultured Lentimicrobiaceae bacterium | reverse complement strand
GGAACCTGGTTGCAGATTCCAACGCAGCCAACATGCTTCACTTCTATATGTAAATTATTGACGGAAAGTGTTTTGTCCAAAGCAGCTTTCACATCGGCGCTACCACTGGCAACGCAACAGGAGCCAAGTCCAATGCGCACTTCGCCCTGCATCACATGGTTCAGATTTTTATGCTGTAGTAAGGCCGATACCGGATATTTTTTGGCGGCAAGAAAATCTTCAAGTATTTCAGGGATTTTTTGTGTATCAACATGGCCGTAGGTGATATCGTCAATCTGAACCACGGGCGCGATGGTACAACAACCCAGACAGGCAATTTTTTCGACGGTAAACAATTGTTGTGCATCTGTATCCTCATCACCTTCCATCTTCAGCTGGCGCCTGAATGCATCATACACCTGTGTGGCACCTTTCACGTGGCAGGCTGTGCCAACACAAACCTTAATGATATGTTCTCCAATAGGCTTGTGCCGAAACTGTGAATAAAAAGTTGAAATTCCAAACATTTGGGCGGCTGAAATTTCACTGACACTGCTCACATAATCCATCACATCGCGGGGCAAATATCGAAAAGCAAGCTGAATATCCTGAAGAACAGGAATAGCCTGATGCGCTTCCCGTCCTCTCGTATCAAGTATTTGATCAACAATATTTTTAAAATCTTCTTTCATTATGTTTCCCGGCAAAAAAGGTTTTTCTATTTACCAACGCAGTATAAGTTCTTTTCAGTCCGGATATATAAATTACCATCGCTGAATGCTGGTGTGGCAAAAACAGCTTCTCCAATCGGTGAGGCGGCGACTTCCACAAATGTTTTATCCGCCTTGAAAATATGTGTAATACCTTTTTTATCAATGAGATAAATATTATTTCCGTTCAGCATCATGCTCGAATAAAAACCATTATTCCATTCATGCTCCCAGTATTTTTCTCCGCTTTTGGCATCATAACACACCACCACGCCATAGCTTGTGGCAATGAACAAAAATTTATCCGTGGCAACCGGACTGGGAACATCTGAAAGATACGCATCATTTTTCCAAAGAATTTGTGGTGTCGTTCCCAACTTGATTGCAACAAGTGATGCATATTCATTCATAGCGAATACAATTCCATCGGCATAAACCAGTGAAGCACCCACTTCGCCCGACATGCAATTGAGTTCCCAACGTTCAACACCAGTCTCAGGATTATAGGAGGCTACCAGTGGATCAGCAATGAGCATGAGTTCCATAGCAGCGCCTGTATTTACCAGAATAGGAGAGGCCCACGAAATTCTCACTTTACGATCAGTACTCCAAACTGTTTCCCCGGTTTGGGTATTTAACGCCATGATTTTGGCGCCTTTGTTCTGGTCGTACTGAATGATAAGTTTGTCATTATAAAGCATTAATGATGAAGAATATCCATAATGGTTTTTGGGGACACCCAGGTTTCTGGCCCACAATCGTTTGCCTTTCATATCCAGCGCAATTACATCGCCTGTCGAAAAGATGGCATACACAAAGGTGCCGTCCGTAGTCAATGTGGGCGCTGCGTGGCCGGTGTCGGGGGTTACTTCAGGCGCTGATTCAGGCGAACCTTCGATCTGATCCACTTTGGCTGTCCAGATAATTTTACCTGTGAGGCGGTCGATGCAGTAAACTTCGCGTTGTGAGTTGCTGGCACCAGAAACAAATATTTTATCGCCCCAGATGATCGGTGAATTGAATCCCTGCAATGGTATTGGGACCTTCCATTTAATGTTTTTATTTTCAGGACCATTCCATTGCGTTGGTACATTTTTATGATAGCTGATACCGTTTCCTCCGAAGCCCCTGAAAGAAGTAAAATTCTTTTTAATTTCTTTTTCAGTTACTCCCGCCTTTGTGGTTACGGGTTTTATTGTCTGCACTTCTGATACCGCAATAGATTGATTAACAGAAGTATCCTTCATTTGTATTGGGATTATTTTCTGTGATGTATCTGATTCTGTGGTTTCTTTTTCAGAAATTAAAGGCACATCTTCATTTTCGATTGTATTTGGCATGGAATCAACAGCAACCATAATTTTGCCTGAAGCTGCTATGTTGAATCTGGTTTTCAGTTCATTGTTTGTCAGAAAGGTAAGAATAAGAGCCGTTATTATCAGCAATCCACCACCTATGGCGATCCATCGCCTTGTATTTCTTTGATTCACTAAAAAGCTTTCTTTCAAAATTTCACCGGGTTTCGGATCTGGTTTCTGCTGAGAGGCGATCATCTGTAATGAAATAATCAGCAATGCCAGACAAATCAGGAGAATATAAGCACCCGTGCGAATTTGCCACTGATTGGTGAAATAGGCCTTTCGGACAAGCAGGTCGAGTTCACGGATCTGATTCCGCAATTCAGCATCCTCCGGATGCAGGTTCAATCGCTGCACCAGCAAATTGATGGTTTCGGTTTTGATAGGATCGGCACGCTTCAGCTGCAGATAGTTGACGATGGTCAGCATGCTGACCACAAAGGCAAAAATACCCGCCAACCGTGCTATGTTTTTCCACAAACGCGTATTCATTTCAAACTCTGTTTAATAACATCTTTTTCAACCGGACAAAAATCCATACAGCGGGCGCAACTCAGACAACGGCCTTTGTTGGGTTCATAATCCTTACGATAGCGATATAAAGTAAGGCGTGCCAGTGTAATTCCGAAAACAAGGCCGATGATTCCGCCCAATATCCAGCTCCCAATATAAAACTGTTTCACAATCATTGCTGCTTCGGAATACAGCGCTTCCGTCGTTTGTCCGGAAGATCTGAAAGCTTCAATTTCGACCGGCAATACTTTCACTTTGCTTTCGTCGAACTGCAGCAATATCTCGGCCAATTGAACTTTGTGGTTCACCCTTGCGAGCGACTCATGCAACAGTGAGCCGGTATATCCGCCAATAAACATCAGCAAGGGGATTATCAGGCTTAACCACATGGAACGTTTCACCATCAGGCTGCGGCTTTCTTTTGTTTGTGCAGGTACCGGAAATTCGATCGCTCCATACGGGCACGAATCTTCACAAAGCCGGCATTGAATGCACGCTGCGGGCGTTATCGTCATATGGCGGCGCGAAACCCTGCTGGCCAGATTCAGTAACACACCATACGGACAAAAGAAACGGCAATAAGGGCGGGCAATAAACACGCCTGCCAGCAAAAAAACACCTCCCAATACAAGCATATTGAATGGTCCTTCGAAACGGAAAATCCCAATAAACGGATCATAGCGACAGACAATAAAATCAGTGGCGGTGGCCGCATACAGGATGGCAAGGCCGAGGTAAATGACCGGAAACAAGCCCAATGTGCGCTCAACCCACGATTTCAGGCCAAGCGGTTTGATGGCAACAACATCCTGGATGGCACCGAGAGGACAGACTGCCGCACAGAATGTTCTTCCATAAAAAAGTGTATAAACCAATGGAATGACAAAAAAGGCGATTACGGTGTA
>CAZVKW010000044.1:1996-18606 GCA_964627945.1 uncultured Lentimicrobiaceae bacterium | reverse complement strand
TGTCGGACAATCTCTGGCGATTGAACATTCGTTGCAGTTTTTGCATAGGTTATGGCTCACCTGAAGTTGTAATGAACCGTTGCCAAACGCACCACAGCCTTTCACACATTTCCCGCATCCGATGCATAGCTGCTCATCAATTTCGTATTCAAAAAACGGCTCCTCGACAAATTTCCTTTTAATGGCGCTTGTTGGGCAAAGTTGATTTTCTGCACCGGTGGTCAGTTCCTTGGTGTCGGGACGGAAATATCCGCCACACAGATCGCAGTAGCCACACATATCATATACATGGATGCATTTTACTGCCGAAGGCGTCATGACGCAACTGGTGGCACAACGTCCGCATTGGATGCATTTTTTCATATCGAGTTGCCAAACCAATTCTTTTCCATTTGAGCGGGTGATCAGCGTTCCAACCAGTCCTCCCAAACCCAAGGCTATGGAAAAACGCAGTCCGCCATGGATAAAATCACGTCGGTTGTACTGTTTGTTCTTTTCTGAATTTTCCATGTCGTTATCAACTAAATAGAATGCGCTCTGTTTCTGAATTCTTTCGCTTCGGGCAGATCACAGCGCTTTTTTTTCTGACAATTTTGGCAGATGAAATCGAAATCACAGGCCTGCGAACCTTGCGGATGATCCCGCATCAACAAAAATCCAGATAAGCCGATCAGCCCTCCTGCTGCAGCAAACCGCAAACTTCCCTTGATAAAATTTCGTCTGTTCATGATGTTTTCAATTCGACTTCCTTACAAAAATTCTTACCATATTCCGCTCAGGATCGAGCAGCACAATTCTATCCTGAGAATCCACAGCCAGATCAAGTCCAACCGTTCCTTCATCAAAAGCTTCCGGCGAAGCTACAACTTCTCTGAATTCGCCGTCAGGTTTGTGAATTTTTACCCGAACTATTGCCTTTTCGCTTGTTACAAATGCACCATCCGAAAGCATGGCAATATTCGAAGGATTGCAGCAACCGCAAAAACCATCCAACTGCATGGATGTTTTCTGCCACGAAGAAATCTGATTGCCCGACATATCGTAGGCTTCCAGCTGGTGACGGCCGGGATTTACCACCCACAATTCGCCATCACGGCCCAACAACAAATCGAAATTCGGACTCGGTATGACAAAACCCTGAATGCCTTTATCGGGATCCTTCTCTCCAATTTTCTTCAACATATTTCCCTGATTATCATATTTATAAACAACGCGGTTACCGGCATCAGCTATAAAAACGAACGAATCAGAAGTAGTAATACTGGTCAGAACGGACTTTTCATTTACTGCATTCCAACGTTGTAATTGCCGACCCGAACGGTTCATGATTTCAATATGATCATTCATCCCCAAATAAATTTTGCCGGAAGCATCAACGTGCAGGCAATACACAACGCCTCCGGTTTCAACACTGTTTTTTAGATGACCTTCTTTGCTATAAATGAACAACTTAGACTTACTTCCGATATAAATATTGTCCTGACGATCGACGGCAACGGACTTTATTGAATCTGTTTCGGGACGAATCTGCTGCACCTCTGTCCAGGCCACCAACGCAGAATCCATTTGCTTGAAAGAATCGATATTGAATTCGTAAGGATTTTTTTCGGGCAACGATCTGCTGAAAAAGAAATCATAAACCATGAATAAGATGGTTGCCAGAAGCAGTGCCAATGCCAAAATCAGTATCAGTCGTTTGTTCATTTTACTACTTTTTTCGTAATTCATCGTGTGCTATTTTCTCATATCAATGCAAACCAGTGTTTTAGAATCACGCATGATTAAAAACCCATCGGCAAGCGCCAGGGGTCCCCAGGCATCCTGCCCCTCAATTATCCTTGCTTTATCCAACAAAGTAAATCCGCTTACACTTGCTTTGGCAATATACAGCGTGCCATCATCGTCAAGAATAAAGATTTTTCCATCGGCAATAAAGTATGGACCCATACCGAACCGTTGGTCTTTTCCACTGGTCCACAGGATGTTTGTCGGGTCATCGGTTGTTGTGCAAACAAACAGATTCCGCTCTGTTCCGGCATCTTTGGGCTGAATACCCAGTATATGACCTTTGTAAAACAAGGGTGTTTGCTGCTCGCTCGCCAGTCCATCTTTTGGTTTGTAATTTTTTTGCACTTCAACTGAAAAATTACCTCCCTGCGGTTTGAGTTGTATCAATGCTGAACCGGCGCCATAACCGGCCGTAAAAAGTATTTTGCCATTGTCGAGAATCAGCGGTGATGGTGCTATCACCGATGGACTGAAAGCAGTTGTTTTCCAGAGTATTTTACCAACATCCGGCCCTTCAGCCGAAATCCCGGCAATGCCGCCAATGGCAGCATATACGTACATTTTCCGGCCGCCAAACTGCATCGGCATTATGGATGAATGCGACATTTTCCAGCCATCAGGATTGGGTGTTTCCCAGATAACTTTTCCTATGGCACAATCAACGCCCATCAACAATGATTTTCCGGCAGGTGCCAGTACAACAATATCATTTTCAATCAAAGGACACTGGCCGGTGTACCAGAATGGGGTTTCGGAACCATATTTTTCGACAAGATCGATTCCCCACAAAAAATCGCCGTTCGCCGGATTGACGCACATAACGTGACATTTCGGCCCTATGGTGATCAGATATTTGTCGTTGATGGCCGGAACCGTCCGCGACATGCCGTGGTTACGTTTGACATGCACCGTATAGAATCGCTTCCAGAGTTCTTCACCGCTTTCGAGGGCAAAACAACGCAGGGCATCGGCTTTTTTGATCTCATCATAATCCAATATATACACCTTGCCATTGTATATAGCAGGAGCGGCATGACCTTCACCCAGTTTAACCTGCCAGCGAATATCAGGGCCTGAATCTCCCCAATGCTCAATCAATGGTATGTTTTCCTTGTTGATATTATCGAATTCAGCACCTCTGAAACGCGGCCATTTGCCAACAAGATTTGAGTGATTTTCAGTATAATTGAAAAACTTCTCACCGATTTTCACCTGTTCCCTGACCGATGAATCAACCAATGGCCGGTTGTCCAGTCCGGGAAGATTAACCGTCATGTCTCCGACAGGGTCATGCAGCAACCAGTAGACAAAGATAGCCATGCCTAATAATGCGATAATTATGATGATGTATTTATCTGATAATCTCATTCAAATCAGCGCTATCTAACAAACAAGGAAAATACAATTAACTATTTTTCAGCTACATCAAATGCCATCAATGCGTTTCCATGGCGGACATATAATATTTTGTTATGGATTACCGGATGCGCCCAGTGTGCACCTTTGCCCAGCGGAATTTTGAACGAACTGATTATCTGAAACTGAGCCGGATTTGCCTTAGCCAAACCAAGATTTCCCCTTTTTTCATCGTAGCAATACAACATGCCATCGGCAGCTATGATTGAGCCTTTGTTGTTCCATTCCTGTTCAAATCTGGTTTCACCCGAATTCCAATCGAGGCAAACCCAACTGCCCATATCATTGTTTTTCCAGCTGGAGCCATAGATATTATCACCAATCTGCAACAAACCTCCATGATGCACATCCAACACTTTATTTACATATTTGAGTGAAACAGACCTGTTGTCATCTGCCAGTTTGAGCATAATAGCATCATGATTGTACCCATTGCTGATGAAAATCTCACCCTTGTGATACAAAGGTGTGTTGGCGTGGATATTGGCTTTCCCATCTTCATCGCAGTATTTTCCATAGTCAAATTGCCAGAGAATTGAGCCATCAGCAGGATTTATACCAAAAACGAAATTCTCGGTGAGGTTAACAATGAGTTGATAATCACCATGCTGAACAAGCAAAGGAGAAACATACGCGGGCTTGTCGTGCAGCGACTCACTCATCCAGATGGTTTCGCCAGTCATTTTATTCAGTGCAACCATGGTAGTTTTATCGCCTCCGGGTGTATAGAAAACCTTGTCACCGAGCACAATTAACGATTCCGAAATGCCCCAGTAACCAAATGTTCCTTCGAAGATTTGATGTGCTTTTATTTTCCAGATAATACTTCCATTCAGCGCATTGATACAGGCCACATCACCCCCGCCACTCGAAACATATAAACGGTTGCCATCTATGGTTGGTGTGCAGCGGCTTTCGGGAAATGAATCTTCCCAATAATTGCCATAAGGTGTAATCCAACGTGTTTTTCCATCGAGTCCGACAGCCACAACGGCATCCATCGTGTCAACGCGTCCGGTAAGATATAAGCAATCGTGCGCAATGGTCATCGATGACCAGCCTGTAGGCAGTTCCTCATTTGACCAAAGCATTGTCGGGCCTGACGGGGGCCATTGCTTTAACAATCCTGTTTCATTAAAAACACCACTACGGTTTGGTCCACGCCACTCGATCAGGTTTTGAGCCATCAAATGACAGCCTCCAAAGAGGACTAAAAAAATCAGATATTTTTTCATATTTATTATCTAAGAATACTTAATTCAATTATTTGCACTTACATCATACACCCACATTTTTTCGTAATGACGTATGTACAAACGTCCGTTTTGCAGCACAGGATACGAGAAGTGATCGCTTTTCGTATTCCCGACCTGAAACTGGCTGATCACAGTGAAATGGTCGTTTTCGGGTTTCACCAACGCCATTTTTCCATCATACGAATAGAGATAAAGCAAATCATCAGCAGCCATGATGGTGCCTTCGCCAACGTCTCTTGTTTTGTAAAGAATATTTCCGGTTTTCCAGTCGGCACAATACCAGCCTCCATGTGAACCACTTCCGGTATAAATCCGGTCACCGATCTTTATCGCATCGCCAAGTTGTGCGTCCAGAGAATCATTTGTCCAGATTTTTTGGTAACTCATTCCGTCTTCGGCTAGTGTAAGCATGTTCGCGCCATAGCTCCATCCGTCAATAGCAAACAGGTATCCATCCGAATATAGGGGTGTGTTGGCGTGAATACCATAATTCGCTTCCTTCAGATTCATATTCCAGACCAGTTTACCATTATCAAGTTCAACGGCCATCAATGAATTGAATGTCAAGGTTACAAGAAACCGCTTGCCACCACGTTCAATAATAATGGGAGCGCCATAAGAACTTGTTTCGCCATTGCCTTCGCTGGTCCAGATAAATTCGCCATTTTCCGCATTCAATGCAGCAACATTTAGTTTTTTAGCACCCGGTATGCAATACAGAATTTTGTTATCGATTATCAGATTTTGACAAAATCCATGCATAATATTCGGGGCATCATTTTCTTTCATAAAATTTTTGGACCAAATGATTTCCCCCGTTTTGGCATCAAAACAGAACAACTCACCCAGACCGTTCATCAGATATCCTTTTCCATCACTGATGAGTGGTGTAGAGCGAATTCCCAAATATCCGCGCATCCATTCCTTACCAAGTTTTGTTTTCCATTGAAGTTTTCCCTGATGGTTGAAGGCAAATACATAACTGATACTGTCCTGCTTGTTGGTCCCGGCTGTATAAACCAGTTCGCTTGTTGCAGCAACTGAAGAATAGCCGACACCTAAACTATCGTATTCCCACAAAAGTGCAGGGCCATTAGCTGGCCATTGCTTCATCAGATTTTTATCAGGATAAACACCATCGCGGTTCGGGCCACGCCACTGGCTCGTTTCTGCCGGATGATTGCATTGAATAAAAAAAAGAACAGTCAATGCGAAAATGGTTAAAATTTTAATTCTCATGATCGTTAATTTGAAACATTATTGTTTGCTAATATCATACACCATCAAGGATTCGCCATGACGAACGTATAATCGTTTGTTGTGAATTACTAAATGAGCCCAATGCTGGTCAGAACCATAAGGAACAGGGAATGTGCTGATGACTTTAAATCCCTCAGTTGGTGAAGGTTCAACGAGAGCGATAGTGCCGTCTTCACCATAACAGTATAACATATTATCAGCAGAAATAATATTCCCTTTTTTAATAAAAGAACTGTTAAACAATTCTTTACCGGTTTTCCAGTCGAGGCATTCCCATTTACGGTTCAAATCGCCGGCCCCCCAGATTCGCCCATCAATCAATACTACACCTCCTAACCGATTATCCAACTTCTCGTCGCGCCACAATTCCGTAACTGAATTCCCGTCAGCCGATAGTTGTAACATTACACCACCCTTTCCATACCCACTCACAACATACAACTGGCCATTGTAATATAGTGGGGTATTGGGATGTACCGAATATTGATTAGGCTGATCATGTGACCATAACATTTGCCCGCTTTCCGCATCAAAACCTAAAATAGAACTTTCTGTCTGGGTAACAAAAATCTTCCTGTTATTATGCAAAATTATTGTTGGTGAACAATACGCGCTTTTTTCTCCTTTGCCTTTATTTTTCCAGATCAGTTTCCCGTTTAATTTATTTACCGCCACCACATTAGCCTCTTCACCTCCGACAGTAATAAACAGTTTGTCCCCTTCCATGGCTAGATTTTCGGTATAGCCCCATTTGATATTTCTTCCATTAAAATCGTTCATAATATCCAGTGTCCAGATCAGGCTTCCGTCAGATGTCTTTAAACTATACAATTTTCCAAAAGAACTCAGGATGTATAGTCGATCATGATCGATAAGTGGTGTAGAACGCACGCCAGGCCAGCTTTCGATCCATTCTTCTCCATACAATTTTTTCCAAATAACCTCGCCTGTATTGTTTAAAGCAATGATGAAACCCTGATCACCTTCAGTACCGCTTGTATAAACAACATCATTTGTAACAGCAGCAGAACCATGGCCGGGTCCTAATTTGTCAAAATGCCAGAGTAATTCCGGACCTTCGGTCGGCCATTGTTTCAAAAGTCCGGTTTCGTTATAGATACCATCTCGTGCCGGACCTCGCCATTGAGCGATTCCCTGTCCTGAAATTTGAATGCTCATCATGAATAATGCAATCAGGAAATGAGTCTGTTTCATCGTAAAGAATTTATACATTTCAAAAGAAGGAAAAGTACTATTTTTTGACTTACAAAGTGCTATTTTCGGTAAAAATTCCTCTCTAACGTATTAATAGATATTTTTAAATCGGAGATAGTATATTCTGAAAAATAGAATAATACCTATTAATCTTGATTATTTGATTGATTTCTAAATAAAAGCACGTATGCGGGATATAAAAATTACGTGTTTTAAAGTATTGTTTTCAGGGATACTTATGCTCTATTTTTGTGTTGTGAATTTGTTTGAAATGGCAGGAGCACATTTGATTTAGAGGTTCAAAATGTTTTAGTAAAACCTCCTGCTTTTTAAGACGGTCTAATTGATTGATGATTGAGTTGAACGGATTGCACGTTGTGATGATGAGAAGTTGACAATCCGTTGGTTGTTTTTCGGAAACCGGGTTTGGGATATTGATGTAAGCAGGCATTACCCATACCCGGATTTCCATTTTTACAGCGATTTGTAATGCCGCCTGCGCATTCCTCGAAAAATATCAGCGAATTCCCTTATTAAATCAGCCTTCTTCGTACATTTACTCCAAAATATTCTATTATTCATCTCCTGTAAGGGATTATAAATCAAAATATTATGTACGGTAATTTTCAAGAACACCTGCAAAATGAGCTGAACGGAATCCGTGAAGCCGGTCTTTACAAAAACGAACGGATAATCATCAGTCCGCAAAATGCTGAAATTCAGCTTACTTCCGGACAGAAAGTGCTGAATTTCTGTGCCAATAACTACCTTGGTCTTTCTGATCACCCTAAGTTGATCGAAGCTGCACACGAAGCCCTTGAAAGTCACGGTTATGGGATGTCATCAGTACGCTTTATTTGTGGAACCCAGGATCTGCATAAGAAACTTGAACAAAAAATTGCGGAATTTTTTGGCACCGAAGACACAATTTTATATGCAGCAGCCTTTGACGCCAACGGCGGCGTTTTTGAGCCCTTGTTTGGCGAAGAAGACGCAATCATTTCCGACTCACTTAATCACGCTTCTATTATCGATGGTGTAAGACTCAGTAAAGCAGTACGTTACCGCTATGCAAATGCTGATATGGCCGATCTGGAAGAACAGTTGAAACTGGCGCAGGCTCAACGGTTCCGCATCATCGTAACTGATGGTGTTTTCTCGATGGACGGCAATGTGGCTCCTATGGACAAGATCAATGAACTTGCAAAGAAATACAATGCCCTGATAATGGTTGATGAATGCCATTCAGCAGGTGTTGTCGGAGCAACTGGTCGTGGTGTAACTGAACTGTTTGATATTCGCGGTCAGGTGGATATCATCACCGGAACCCTGGGAAAAGCCTTTGGTGGCGCAATCGGTGGTTTTACAACCGGGAAAAAGGAAATCATTGAACTTTTGCGTCAGCGTTCCCGACCTTATTTATTCAGCAACAGTCTGCCTCCTGTGGTTGTAAATGCCGGAATCAGAATGTTTGAAATGATGAGCGAAACTTCTGAACTTCAGGACAAACTGCACGCCAACACAGATTATTTCCTTTCGAAAATGAGTGCTGCCGGATTCGATATAAAACCAACAAAATCAGCTATTTGTGCTGTGATGCTTTACGATGCCAAATTGTCGCAGGATGTTGCCGCCGAATTACTCAAAGAAGGTATTTATGTAATCGGGTTCTATTATCCGGTAGTTCCAAAAGGACAGGCCCGCATCCGCGTGCAATTATCTGCTGCCCACGAAAAAGAACATCTCGATAAGGCGATTGCCGCATTCACAAAAGTCGGCAAGCAACTGGGAGTGATTCAGTAAAAATGATTTTTAGCTAAGTTAGGTTTTTAGAATGGCCAATGAATATTGCTAATATTCAATGACTTATACATGATAAACAAAAAAAGGAAGATTTTTTCTTCCTTTTTTTGTTTTTCCGTTACTGTCGGGTAAATGATTAATAGTTCTTCTGCATGGTAAATTCCATTCCATTCTGGTTCAGTCTTAATGAAAACTCAGAAAACTGAATGCGCAAACCAGCCGGATCAAAACGAAAGGTGCTGTCGTTGATTGCTTCAAGCTGAAAACTGCTTTGCCCTGTTCCCTGACCATAGAGTGCACCATCCTTAACGAATATATTCAGTTTGAGCGGAAGTTCGCGTGAAGAATAAACTCCCTCATAATTAGTCAGTTTTTTTTCTTCCACTTCTGCCACATCAAAATTTGGCAGGGTGTAAGGCTTATCGAAATAGATGCTTAGCACACCAATCAAAATATCGTTCATATTATAATTGATGCCATTGCAACACATCGCCACAGTTACTGAATCGGGCGGAAAATGGGCCCAGATAGACCCAAAACCATCGATATTTCCGTTGTGGCCGTATGCTTTGCGATCATAAAATGGCAAAATATACATTCCGCATCCGAAATTATCGGTGAGTCTTTTCATCTCGGTAAACGCAATTTCGCTCAATAACTGATTCTTAAACAAGGCATTGCTAAGAATTGTCAGATCTTCAGGTGTTGATAAAACTGCTCCGGCTCCATGTGGTATCGATAAATCTGTTTCTGCTTCAGCTACCCATTCGTTATCGCGGTAGGTATATGATCTGCAATTATCAAGCTTATCAGGAGCCGATTTCCCAAACCAGGTGTGTTGCAGACCAAGCGGTTCGGTAATCCTTTCACGCAGATTGGTAGCATAATCTTTTCCTGTAGCATCCTCAATAATATATCCCAGAAGCACATAGTTTGAGTTGCTGTATTTCATCGTTGAGTCTGGCTTAAAATCAATCGGATAGGATGATATAATTGCCAGTATTTCTTCTTTGGTTTTGGATTGAGTATAGTAGGTTAAATAGGTAGAATCGGTAAAATTGTGCAATCCGCTGCGGTGCCGAAGCATCTGTTTTATGCTGATTTTGTCAGAATTTGGAATCTGGGAATAATATTTTTCCAGTTTATCGCAGAGTTTAATTTTGCCTTCATCCACCAATTGAAGCACCATGATGGCAGTAAAGGTTTTTGAGATGGATCCGATTCTATAGACGGTTTCGGGACTGGCTTTTTCGGCTTCAGCGATATTGCTGAAGCCGAAAGCCTTTTGATACAAAATCTGGTCGTTTCGTCTGATGCTTAGCGAGCCCATGAATTTGTTCTTTGATTCAAGCAAATGGAGCAGGCTGTCAAGTTTTTGGGGCCGGAAAACGGGTTGAGCCGTTATTTCGTGCGCCATCATTACTAGGAGGATGGCAAAAAGACGAAGTCTCATTTTGGATTAATTGTCAGATTTTTCTTTCTTGTCGATCACGTAGTTGGTTACAAGGGCAATACCTGCGAACAGGAAAATAAGCGCAGGATAGGCTACTTCTTCCTGAAGTCCTCCGGCTGCAACCAGAATATTGGCAATTAAAATTCCGAGTCCAACTCCGATGAACAACATGCCAAATTTAAGACTATTGCTTCCTTTTTTAGGTGTTTCAGCGTAAAAGATGGAAGCGTCTACACCTTTTTCCATCATGGCCAATCGTTCGCTGCGACGGATAAAAAGATGAAAAATTCCATAGATGGTTGAGAAAACAATTGCCGGGATTAAAATGTCCTTTAGATCATACATTTTTTTAAGGTTTTAAGGGTTAATTCAGCACATTTGACGCAGCAGTTGTGATACGGTTACAAATAATTGATTTTTTTATTCAAAAACTGCAAAACCGGTGATTAACGCTATTCCTCTACAAATATCAACATTTTTAATGCGCCTTATGGATGAAACTTTTATTTTTGTGCCCCCTGTTTTACTGAATAAAGTTTAATGACGAAATTAATTGGTATAATCTTTCTGTTTTTATGTCCGCTATTTAGCATGGCACAATGGTCTGATACGCTCCATGTTTCAACGCGCGCATCAGCCTTGTTACCCCTCGATGACTCACTCCAACTGGTTCAGTGCAGGCGTGATTCCCTGGAGCTTGAGGCGATGATTCGAACAGCTCAGATTGACAGCATCATCAATTTTTCCAAAAAATTTATTGGAACACCATATCGCTATGGGGGTCGTACCACCAAAGGCTTTGATTGTTCGGGTTTTATGTGTTTTGTCTTTGAGAATTTTGGCATGAAGTTGCCTCCTTCAAGCCGGTCACAAGCGCTTGTGGGTGAGCATGTTGCCATCGATTCAGTTCAAAAGGGAGATCTGGTATTCTTTAAGGGGCGTAATCCCAAGAGTCCGGTTATCGGGCATGTAGCCATGGTTGTAGAAGTTTCTGAAACAAATGATATTCAGTTTATTCACAGCACAAAACATGGTTTGCGCCTCGACTGGCTGTCGGAAGAACCTTATTATAAGAAACGCTTCATGGCCAGCCGACGAATAAAGCTTGAGAATACATCCAATTGATCTTTCTTTTTCAAGCTGTTTTCAAGCTTATATTGCAGATCCAAACCATTTCAAATAGTCTTCCTGTGTATTGATGTTCACAAGAATTTTCGGATCAGTTTCCATCAATTTCGAGAGATCAGCTGATCGTATAAAAGCTTTAAAATCGCTTGTGTGTGGCAATGCTAAAATCTGAGCCACCAGTTTTTCGGAAAGAAGCAATGGATGTCCGCCCTGGTCACCAATTACCGGATAGATAGCATCGGCTATTCCCAGGTTTTCGGAAAGTCGATTCAGAATACTTTTAGCAACAAATGGATTATCAATATTTTGTAAAAAAACAGGTAGCGTTTTATCTAGGTATTGCAATCCTGATTGTACAGAGGATAATCGTCCGCGATCAGGATCATGATTCACGGAAATATACAAATTAGCAGGGTACTTTTGGGTTAACTCATCAAAATAGGGGATATCGTCAGGGCGAATTACTACCACGATTTGCTGACAACCGAATCCAATATATTCATCGATGCATTTCTCTATGAAATTCCGTTTTATATCGAAAGCAAGGGAAAATTTTGGTATTCCAAAACGGCTCGAAGCACCTGCAGCTAGAATGATCGCATGGAATTTGTTTTCAATTGCTTTGAAATTCATGGTTGTTAAGGATTTGATGGGCTTACGTCGTACATATTTCCTTGCTTATCAGCAAAACGGAAAATTCCGTATCCTTTTGAAAACCAGATTGTTTCAATTTCTGTTGGCTCGATGGTGTTTAGAAAAACCACCTGAATAAAATCGCCATAAACGCTATCACCACTGAAATAAGTGATTTCAGCATCTGATCCCCGGCTTTGATCTGTATCGAGGTCATATTGGGCCGTTCGCGAAGCCCAATAGTCGGTGTATCTGTTATAATTGATGTTGATATAAAAACCATCATCCGGAATACCCGAACCTCTAATGCTGATGTAAAAACTATAGGGTGAAACGGAAGTTCGGTACTGAGCACTGAAATCAAAACTGCCGTAAGTGTTACCACAATCATCTTCAATCACTTGATCTGTAGCAAAATAGTAATGATACAAAGCAAGTGACTGACTGATTCCATTTCGATCGGTCACTAAAAATGTGGTCGTTGTTGTATCCGGATACCAGGAAACCATTTCTTGCCTGAGTTGCTCGAGTTTTGGCAAATCGAGACAGGGATCCTTTTTGCAGGAAACAATCGCCAGCAAGGCAAAAAACATACTAGCGGTTAAAATAAAATGCCTCATCATTGGTCATCCCGATTTTTAGCAGACCCAGGGTCCGGTTATAATAAATTGAATCAATTGAAATCAGTGTGCTGTCGTACCAGCTGTTCCTAAGACCCATCACCTGATAATACATCTTATTGTTAATCAGTATACTATCAAAATCAACCTGATCAATCGTAATGGGCAAAAATGAGTTTCCGTTCAATGAAATCTGTACATTATAGCCTTCATATATCTTCACAGGGATCAACATTATCGAAAAACTCAGGTCAGGTTCAACTGATTTCATGGCAAACGACAGCGTTTCGAAGGTGATAAAATCTTCTCCTGAATCATAAACCATCATCGGACTCAAATATCTTTCCATTGTAACAACCTTAAAATCAAACGGATATCCATTTGAATGTATAAATGGAATTGTATCATCCTTTTCGTAAGGTATAAATGCAAGCTCTTCATCTGAAAGAAAAACACGCTCTGTTTCAACACCCCTTTTGCAGGAAGTCTGACTCAACATCAGTAAAATGGTGAATAATCCGAAAAACACATGACGCATACGAAATATTTTTGCCCAAAGATAAGCCGTATTTGATAAGCTAAAACGACTGATCTGCCAGCCGAATTGTTTTTTAAATGGAATTAACATAAGTTGATTCTCCATTTTTGGATTTATTCCGTGGATGAAATCTGATTGTTATACAAAGTTGTGAAAAGGCAGAAAAATATTCTAAGAAATTATTTCTATTTCAGGATAATTCCCGTAAAACAGTTCAAAACTCCGAAGGAAGTCCTTTGATGTCTATTCCTTCGTACATTTGAAATCTGTTGATTGCCCAAAACGGCTTCAGAAACCAAAACTCAGTGTATGAATGATCATTTTTATCCGCTTTCTGTTGATCAGCTTTACAGAAGAATCAGGCAGGAGTTAAAGACCCGGGACTCTATATTCGGGATTCCCCGAAGCCTTTTTTTTAATGCAAATGATAACAAGCATCTTCAAAGCAATATTTTCGGACATGGCTTATCGAATCCTCTGGGCGTAGCAGCCGGTCCGCATACGCAGTTGGCACAAAATATCATTGGTGCATGGCTTTGCGGAGCGCGTTATATCGAATTGAAAACCATTCAAACACTCGACGAACTGGAGATTGCCAAGCCATGCATCGATATGCAGGACGAAGGATACAACTGCGAGTGGTCGCAGGAGCTCAAAATCAGGCAGAGTTTTGACGAATATCTGAATGCCTGGATCATCATTCATCTGCTGCAGCAGGAAATGGGGATGAAAGCTGAAACCGGTACGGTTTTCAATATGAGCGCCGGATATAATTTGGAAGGAATCAAAAAAGACAATGTTCAGTGGTTTTTTGCGCAGATGAAAGACTGTTCATTGCATCTTGCTGAAAAGAAAGAACTTCTGAAACCCTTGTTTCCCGGGATCGATGAGCTTGATATTCCTTCGATGATTTCTGACAATATCACACTCTCAACCATGCATGGATGTCCGGCTGACGAAATAGAATCTATTGCTGTTTACTTATTGAAAGACAAAGGATTACACACTTATGTGAAACTGAATCCTACCCTTTTAGGACCAGATCGACTGCGCGAAATTCTGAACAGTCAACTCAAGTTTGATACAATCGTCCCGGATGAAGCTTTTCACCACGACTTGAAATATCCTGACGCCTTAAATATAATCCGCACATTGCAAACAACAGCTAAAGAATGCGATTTGCAGTTCGGATTGAAGCTAAGCAACACCCTCGAGGCTCTAAACCACAAATCTGTTTTCGGATCTGACATTGAAAATATGTATATGAGTGGCCGTGCTTTGCACCCAATCACCGTGAATCTGGCTGCTCAACTTCAAAAAGAATTTAACGGCAGCCTTTCGATTTCATTCTCGGGCGGAGTTGATGCTTTCAATGTCAGTGATTTACTTGCATGTGGTTTTACAACAGTTACGGTTTGTTCCGATCTGTTAAAGCCGGGCGGTGTGATGCGCCTCGCACAGTATTTTGAGGAAATAGACAAAAATTTTGAGACATCCGGAGCTACAGATATTCAGGGTTTTGCGAAAAGCAAGGGACAAGATTCGGATTCTGTAATTGCAGCTTCAAAAAATCTTGAAAACTATGCAATGAAGGTTGCAGAAAATCAGGCCTACAGACAGGAATCCATTCATCAGCCCAATATCAAATCTAAACGTAAACTGGAAGCATTTGATTGTATATCAGCTCCTTGTATGGATGCATGTGCTACACATCAGGATATTCCCCGCTATTTGAATCAAACGGCTCATGGTTATTTCGATAAAGCCATTGAAACGATTCTACAGACCAATCCTTTTCCATCGGTAACAGGCATGGTTTGCGATCATCTTTGCCAGACCAAATGCACCCGTATTCACTATGATCAGAGCTTACTCATCCGTGAGGTGAAACGCTTTCTATCGGAACAGGATAATATAACAATCACTCCTTCAGCGAATAATGAAATAAAAGTTGCTGTTATCGGAGCCGGACCATCGGGTTTGTCATGTGCATATTATCTGGCACTAGCCGGCTGTCAGGTGGAGGTTTTCGAGGCAAAATCAAAAGCGGGAGGCATGGTTCAATATGCTATTCCCGGATTCAGGCTGACAGATCAAGCGCTTGAGAAAGATATTTCCCGAATCACCGCGCTTGGGGTTCAGCTTCATTTCGATCATCCTGTAAACAAGGAAGAATTTATAAAAATTCGAAAAAGTGCTGATTATGTATATGTTGCAGCAGGTGCACAGCTTTCGGCAAAACTGTTTGACGAAAATCTTCATCCTGCAGGACTTCTTGATCCCCTTGAATTTCTTTTCAATGTTAAAGCAGCTAAATCGACTGGTTCCGGGAAGAATTTTCTTGTCATCGGTGGAGGAAATACTGCCATGGATGCTGCGCGCACTGCTTGGCGGCTCACTGCTCCGGATGGAATTGTACAAGTTGTTTACCGGCGTACTTTGCAGGATATGCCTGCCGATCAGGGGGAGATCAAAGCGGTTCTTGAAGAAGGAATCAGTATTTCTGAACTTGTTTCTCCTGTTTCAATGGAGGTAGATGCAGGAAAAGTTACTGGCTTAAAATGTGTCAGGATGAAAAGAGGTGAAAAAGGCGAAGATGGCCGCCAGACAGTTGAAATCATCCCGGGTTCTGAGTTTGTCATTCCATGTGACACAATCATTCCGGCTACCGGACAGGCGACTGATTTGGGGTTTTTGCCAACCGGCTTCGAATTGACAAAGAAACAGAGTTACCGGACTTCACTTGAAAAAGTATTTATTGGTGGAGACGCACTTCGGGGCGCAGCAACCGCCATCAAAGCCATCGGCGATGGACGGAAAGTGGCGGAAGAAATCATCAAATCGGCCGGAATAAATCTGAAAATGAATGGAAAAGAACCGAAAGGAAACTTAAGAAATGAACTTTTTCTGCAGCGAAGCCGAAGGTCTTTTGCTCCTTCGATTATTGAATTACAAGTTGGCGAACGCAGAAATTTTAAGCTACTCAGTCAAACTCTGGCCGAGGATTTGATACGCAAAGAAAGCGAACGTTGTTTGCAATGCGACGAACTTTGCAGTATCTGTACAACAGTTTGTCCGAATTTTGCCAATATCGCCTGGACTTCCGAAATTGTTTCTTATCCGATTGAAAAAGCGGTGCTTGTAAAAGATGAAATCAGGATTATCCAGAGCGGTACATTCGAAATCACGCAGAAGGAACAGATCCTGAATATCGCCAATTTCTGCAACGAATGCGGCAACTGTAGCACATTTTGCCCAACCTCCGGTGCACCCTATAAGCACAAACCGAAGTTTCATCTCACAAGGGATTCCTTTAGCAGCTCTCCGGAAGGATATTTCTACGATGATGAATTTGACCGTCTGATGTTTAAAAATCAATCAGGTCTTGCCACGCTTTCAGAAAATGAAAAATTCTATCTGTTTGATAATGAGGATGTATTTGTCTACTTAAAAAAGAAAAGTATGGGAATCGAATCGATGGTCTTTAAAACAGCTAAAAC
>CAZVKW010000044.1:0-1896 GCA_964627945.1 uncultured Lentimicrobiaceae bacterium | reverse complement strand
TCGATATGTGAAAGTTTCTTCTCGGAAGGAGTAACGATTACCGAAACAATATCGAAACGGGTTTCCACATTCAGGTCGTGTTCCTGAATATAGGCATCGGCTGCTTTCACAATTGAGCGTTGTTTCTGCCGGTTTACAGCAAACTCAGGCTCGCCAAAAGCATCTGTGGCTCGGGTTTTTACTTCAACAACCACCAGCATTTCCCCGTCTTTGGCAATGATATCCAGTTCATGCCGGCCATAATACCAGTTTACTTCCAATATCTGGTAGCCTTTTCCTCGTAAAAGTTTGAGGGCCAGTTGCTCACCTAATTTCCCAAGTTCGTTGTGGTCGGCCATATATTTGAATTCAGAAAGGATATATCCAAAATTAGTACATTTCTCCGTTTATAAGTCAACCAAAATCAAAGCATGTTCCACAATCGATTGTGAAATTTGCAAAGATCAAAGCTTTGATTTACTTTTGGCTCTGAATAAAGTCAGCAAAATGATTTATCAGCGTTCGACAAAGATTAACTTTCTGAATATCAAGGAAAGAGACAGATTTTCCTGATTTCACTTTCCGATTCATTGTCTTTTTCTTAACTCACATTTAATCAGAATCTTATGAATATTCCGTTTGCTGAATCTTTCAAAATAAAAATGGTGGAACACATCCGCCGGAGCAGTCGCGCCGAACGCGAACAATGGCTGAAAGATGCCCGCTACAATCTGTTCAATCTTCGCAGCGATCAGGTTTTTGTTGATCTGCTCACCGACTCCGGTACCGGCGCAATGAGCGACCGTCAGTGGTCGGAAATGATGCTAGGTGATGAATCCTATGCCGGAGCATCCTCGTATCACAAACTTAAAAATGCTATTTCTGACATCACCGGATTTCCATTTTTCCTGCCGACCCATCAGGGAAGAGCAGCTGAAAATGTCCTGTTCTCTGCTTTGGTAAAAGCAGGTGATCTTGTGCCCGGCAACTCACATTTCGATACCACCAAAGGCCATATTGAATTCCGCCACGCTAAAGCTATCGATTGCACGATTGACGAGGCTTTTAACACAACGCTCGATCATCCGTTCAAAGGAAATGTTGATATCAATAAACTAGAAAAAGTACTTTCTGAAAACCCTGTTGAGAAAATTCCGATGATCATCATCACGGTGACCTGCAACAGTTCTGGTGGACAGCCTGTTTCAATTGCAAACATCCGCGAAGTGAGCCGTGTCGCAAAAAAATATGGCGTAAGACTCATTTTCGATTCTGCCCGTTTTGCCGAAAATGCCTATTTCATCAAGTTGCGCGAAAAAGAATTTGCCAACAGCAGCATCCGTGAAATCGTGAAAGAGATGTTTTCATATGCTGACGGCATGACCATGAGCAGCAAAAAAGACGCCATCGTAAATATGGGTGGTTTTATAGGCTTACGCGATGAAGAGCTTTTCCGCAAAGCATCGGTCTTCAACATCATGTTCGAAGGTTTTGTAACCTACGGTGGTATGTCGGGCCGCGATATGAATGCACTGGCTCAGGGATTGTATGAAGGAACTGAATTTGATTATCTCGAAACACGCATCAATCAGGTGGCGTATCTTGGCCAGATGCTGAAAGATGCCGGAGTACCGGTTCAGTTTCCGTTTGGCGGTCACGCGATCTTCATCGATGCCAAACGTTTCCTTCCGCAATTACCTAAGGAACAATTTATTGCACAGACCTTGGCTGTTGAGTTTTATCTCGAAGGCGGTATTCGGGCCGTTGAAATCGGTACCATTATGGCCGATCGTGATCCTGAAACCCGCGAAAACAGGTATCCGGAGCTGGAATTTGTGCGTCTGGCCATTCCAAGACGTACGTATACCAATAATCATATTCAGTTTGTTGCCGCGCATATCATCAATGTTTGGGAAA
>CAZVKW010000043.1:16515-24124 GCA_964627945.1 uncultured Lentimicrobiaceae bacterium | reverse complement strand
CGAACCGCTGTACACGGTTTTGCAGACCGCTGCCTAGCCACTCGGCCACGAAACCCTGAGCTTTTGGGACGGCAAAGATAGAATGTTTCGCTTAAACTACCAATTCTTTTGAATCGCTTTTTTGATTTAACTCATCCAAACATTTAGGACAGAGGCATTTATTATATTTATCTTCGATTTTCTCAAGGATTGAAAGTGGCAGATTCACTTCATAACACCAGCATTTGGGCGATTTACTACAATGAAAATCGGTTCCGCAGCGGGGACAAATATCGGGTTCTATGATTTTCATGCTTCCAGCGTGATACTAACAAAGTCCATTTTTCCACCCAAAGGAGGATTCATTTTGCGCACCTTGACTTTCGCATGCTGAACACCCGGAAACCTGGCCAGAACCTGATCCAGAATACGGTGTCCGACATGTTCAATTAGTTTGGAATTGATCATCATTTCCTGTTTAACTACCTGATATACTTCAAGATAATTAACAGTATCTGACAAATGATCCGACTTCTCAGCTTTTTGTGTATCGGTTTCCAGAAGCAGATCCACCACAAAACGTGTTCCGGTGAGTTGCTCTTCGGCAAAACAACCGTGATACGCGTGAAACTCCATTCCTTCTATTGAAATTGTCGACATAAAGAATTGAACTAGAGTTTATTGATTCCTTTTTGGATTCTTTCGAGGCTTTCTTCTTTCCCGAGAATTTCCATGATATCACCCAGATGCGGTCCTTTTGCAGCTCCGACAAGAAGCAATCGGAGAGCATTCATGATGGCACCCATTCCGAATTGATTTTCTTCAATCCATTGCTTGATGGCCGGATCAATAGAAGCGGCATCAAACGGAGAAACATCGGCTAATAGCTCCGACAGACTTTTCATTTGTGACGGGCTCTGTTCATTCCAGCGTTTCTTAACTACCTGTTCATCATAACTTTCTGGTGCCTCAAAAAAGAAATAGGTTTCGTTCCAAAGGTCTTTTACAAACTGCACCCTTTCTTTGACATGACTTACAATCTGAACCAATTTTTCAAAATTGATAGCGATGCCTTTTTGTAACAAGATTTCATTAAAGTCTGCAGCAACGGATTCATTCGATTTTTTGATCAGATACTGGTGGTTAAACCAACGTGTTTTTTCCGGATCAAATTTTGAACCGGACTTCCCTACCCTTTCGAGTGAAAACGCTTGAATCAATTCATTCATACTAAAAATTTCCTGCTCCGTTCCGGGATTCCAGCCAAGCAAGGCGAGCATATTCACAAAGGCATCCGGATAATATCCCGATTCACGATAGCCGCTCGACTTTTCACCACTGTGCGGATCAGTCCATTCCAGGGGAAATACGGGGAAACCAAGCCGGTCGCCATCGCGTTTGCTAAGTTTACCGTTGCCATCGGGTTTCAAAAGCAAAGGAAGATGTGCAAATTCGGGTGCTTCCCATCCAAATGCCTGATAGAGAAGAATATGTAAAGGTAATGAAGGTAACCATTCTTCACCGCGGATCACATGGCTGATTTCCATCAGATGGTCATCCACAATGTTCGCAAGATGATATGTTGGCATTCCATCCGACTTAAACAAAACTTTATCATCGAGAGTTTCTGTTTTAACGACAACTTTGCCGCGGATCAGATCGTGCATAACAACTTCGGTGTTTTCAGGGATAAGAAAACGAACTACATGTGGAATTTCATTCTGAAGAAATCCTTCAACCTCTCCCCTACTCATTGTCAAGCTGTTACGCAATAATTTCCGACTTTCAGCATTATAGGTAAATATTTTCTTTTCCGATTCAGCTTCCTTGCGTTTTGTGTCGAGTTCTTCAGGCGTGTCGAACGCATAATAGGCGTTTCCTGATTCGATCAGTAAATCGCTATAGGCTCTGTAAAGTTCTTTTCTGTCGCTCTGACGGTAAGGAGCATGAGGGCCGCCTTTCACGACATCTTCATCAAAATGAATTCCGCACCAGGCAAGGGATTCGATGATATATTCCTCGGCACCCGGAACAAAACGGCCCTGATCGGTATCTTCGATGCGGAGGATCATGGTTCCGTTATGCTTTTTAGCAAACAAATAGTTATACAAAGCGGTTCTTACACCACCAATATGAAGTGGTCCAGTCGGACTTGGAGCAAAACGAACACGTACGTTTTTCATACTGAAATTTTTTGCAAAGATAGGAATAAGGGGAATGATGAAAAAAAACAAAGGCTTTTGCATCGCAAAAGCCTTTGAAACAATAGCTTAAATATGATTAGCAATCAACTATTTGATAAATCTCCGGCTGATTTTTTGCTGACCTTTATTGATTGTAATCAGGTATGAACCAGAGTTTAATGTGCCGACATCAAACTGATAACTTGAATTATTGAAGGTTTTTTCAAGGAGTACTCTTCCGGAAAGATCGCAAATCTGAACGTTCCTTGGCTGACCATCATGGTTAAGAAGATAAATATTTAATTCGTCCTGAACAGGATTCGGTCCGAAAGTAAAGTAACTCGGATTCGAAGTTTCTTCAATAATAACAGTAATGGTGTTCACTTTTTCGAAGGTCCAGTTATCGGGGTCAACCGACATCGATACAACCTGTTTAGGCATTTCGAAGGCGAAATTCTGAACATTTGCATCCTGATATGCTCTTACAACTGTATCCGTACCATCTGCAAAAACGAGTTTATAATCCATCGTCATTTTGAAAAGTGGTGTAGTAGATGATGGTGTTTGAGTTACAGTCATATTAAAAGTATTTTCAAACATATACCATGAAATATCATATTTCGGGTAACCTTCACCATAATACCACTGGTTGATCCAGTCTTCAAGGTTTAAGCCTGAAACATCTTCTGCCACATTTTTGAAATCATCACCGGTTGCTGTGCTATCAGTATAAATTTCTGAATATGTGTGCATTAAATTGAAGAATACGGTATCATCATTCACTTCATGACGAAGTACATGTAGAATAGCTGCTCCTTTATCGTAGGAAAGGCGGCCATTGAAAATGCGCCATTCATTACCTGGGACTGCTTCTGCTTCAGGAATATATACGCTTCCTCCTGCAGCTGACATAACATTGTTTTGTGTGCTGATCATGAAACTCTGTCCGGCATTCCATCCGTAGAGTTTTTCCTGAGCGAGGTAATTGGTATAAGTGGCAAATCCTTCATTAATCCATATGTCGCTCCATGTGGCACAGGTTATATTATCGCCAAACCACATATGTCCCAATTCATGTGCAACAAGATTAAAAGACCAGCCGCCAATGGTAGTCATGGTTTGATGCTCCATTCCCCCACCCAATTCTGTTATACAATGGCCATATTTCTCATCTTTAAATGGATATAGCAGGAAAAGATCAGAATAGAGTTCTATCATCGGAACAACAGCGTCAATATTGGTTTTATAATTGTTCAGGTAGTTCGGATGATTATAAATATAATTCTGTACAAGAACCGAATCACCATCCATTTCTGCTGGTTTTGCATAAATGCTATAATCTTGATAATCAGATACGGAAAATGAAATTAGGTAGTAATCGATGGGATAATTGGTTTTCCATTCGTAGCGTACTTTATTGTTACCCATATCGGTAACATGGGTTAACAGACCGTTTGAACCAGCAAGTTCATTGCTGTTTGTTGTCAGGAATATCCAGGCTGAATCGGCTTTATCTGTAAGAACCTGTTTACAGGGCCACCATTCTTTGGCAGCGAATGATTCAGACAGTGTCCAAGTAACATCTTTATTCCAGTTATTGTTATGTGCATTGCTGATTCCAGAGAAAAAACCTCCTGTTGGTGGTATTCCTCCATAGGTAATGGTTGCCTCAAAGGTTTGACCAACCACCATTAAATCAACCGGGAGCAATACGTTGTCACCCTCACGTGTCCAGTTTGTCTGATTTTGTCCGTTAAAGCGCACGTTTTCAAGACTTAAATCAGCCAGAAGTTCAAATGCAAAGGTCTCAAATGGCTCACGAACCACAGTTCCATGAATGGTTACTTCCCCGCTAACTTCAATGGAAGTGCTAGAAACATTCAGGTCAAGAAAATAAAAGGTGACGTCATAATCGTGTACAAGATCACTTTGCCAGTCGTTGCGATAAGCATATTCCGGAGTTTCTGCATATTCCGGATAATGACGGCAGTAGCGGTCATTTACATTGTTGTTTTGCTGACTCATTGCGGTCAGCAAAATAGTTGAAAAAAGTAAAGTAAAAAGTGTTTTCATTATTGAAGGAGTAGGTTTATAATGCTGTTAATTGCGGCTTGTGTATATTTGTGCGCTAAAGTAACAATCATTACCCTATAGAATGAAGGTTTCGACAAAAAAAGCCACTAAGTATCCATGTCATCTTCTGTACAGTTAATCCTCGAAAAGGTAGAACTCTATATCCGGAAATACTACCTCAACCGGTTAATCAAGGGTTTTCTGCTTTCTTTTTTCCTATTAGTCACTGGTTTTCTAACAGTTAACCTGCTTGAATATTTTATTTGGCTGCCTTCAGGATGGAGAATGATTTTCTTTTATTCTTATGTGATACTATTTCTTTACGTCGCTGTTTTCTTTGTTTTCCTTCCTGTTGCGAATCTGATTCAATATCGTAGGAAAATGACCAATTCTCAAGCAGCAAAGCTGATTGGTAAATATTTCCCTGAAATTGGAGATAGTTTATTAAACACACTACAATTGAATGAAATAGCTGCAAAAACGAAGGAATCAGGTTTATTATTGGCAGCTATCGAACAACGATCGAAAAATCTTTCATTTTTCCGTTTTGAATTGGCTGTTGATTTAAAGAGCACTTTAAAACTTCTTCCGTATTCAGTTGGAATAGTGGTATTTATGATCATTATATTTCTTGTTTCGCCCGATTTTATGGGTAATTCAACCCAGCGGATCATTCATTATAATGAGAAGTTTTCCAAACCTCTTCCTTTTCGCATTGAAATATCAAATCCCGATTTAAGTGTAATGCAGTATGAAGATTTTGTATTGGAAGTAAAAGTCAGTGGTAAGGAAATTCCGGAAAAGTTTTTTGTGTCGGTTCGTGGATCCAAAAATGAAATGAACCGGCTTTCGAACGGTGATTTCAGTTATACTTTCAGTAAAGTAACAGAGAATATTTTGTTTTCGATAACTTCATATGAGTTTGTCAGTGAAGAATTTACACTTGTCGTTAATCCAAAACCCGTTTTACTATCAGTTGAAACAGAGCTGATCTATCCCTCCTACCTCGATCGCAGCAATGAATTGTTATCCGACATGAATTACTTTTCAGTTCCTGTGGGTACTGAGATGATTTTTACTGTTTTCACACGTGACAGTGATGGGATTGTTGTTATGGACGATTCCATCGTTTCAGATCTGAAAACCGGAGCCAATAAATGGAAATATGCAGTTCGGGTGAACAAAAATAAATCCATTCATTTTGAAGCATATAATCGGTTCTTAAAAAACAGTGCCGGACTGGATTTACTTATTGAAGTTATAAAAGATGAATACCCGCTCATACAGGCCGAATTTGAAAAGGAACGGTTAAACAGCCAGGTCTTCTTTAGTGGAAACATTTCGGATGATTACGGATTCAGCCTGCTAAGCTTTAATTTCAAGGCTTCAGAATCTGATAATCGTGAATCATGGAAACAGATTGTTCTGCCAATTGAGAGAAACCTCAGTCGACAGAACTTTTTCTATAGTTTCAATATGGATTCTCTTGTAAATGAAGCCAAAAGCACATTGGAAGTCTATTTTGAAGTTACTGACAATGACCGTGTTACGGGACCAAAATCGAAAAGAACACCGGAGTTTAAAATCGAAATAGTAAGTCCTGAAAGTCTGGATTCACTTAAAACTGACTCGGAAAATAAACTCGATCAGAAGTATGACGAGTTAATGAAGAAAAATGAATTGCTCAAAAAGGAATTCAACGAACTTCAGAAGAATCTTTTGCAAAAAAACGAACTGGACTGGAAAGATCGAAAAGCCCTCGAAAACATGCAACAACAGCAAAAAGAACTGTTGAACCAATGGGAAATGATTAAAAGTGAGCAAAAAAATCTTGATGAATTGTCAAAGATGCATCAGAATGAACAAGACAGACTTTTAGAGAAACAGGCTAAAATTGAGGAGTTGTTTGAGAAGGTTATTCCTGAAGAGTTAAAAGAAATGATGAAAGAGATTGAAAAACTTTTGCAGGAGACAGATAAGGATAAAATGAAGGAGGCTCTTGAAAAGTTGAAAGAAAACTCGGGAGAATTAGACAAGATACTTGATCGTAAGCTGGAATTATTGAACCGACTTCAGGTTGAAAAAAACCTGAATGAAGTAATCGATCAATTGAAAAAACTTGCTGATCAAACAAAGAAGATGGGGGATAGTATTCAGAAAAAGAATTCACCAGTTTCAGCAGAAGACATTGAAAAACAGAAAGATAAGTTTAACGATCTGCAAAAGAAACTCACCGAAACGGATAGTTTGAATAAAAAACTGGAAGAGTCTTTTGAGATTCAAAGAAATGAGGATCTTGAAAAATCGGTGAACGAGGATTTGAATCAGTCGGAAAAAAGTCTTGAGCAAAAGGACATGAAAGAGGCTGGTGAAAACGCCAAGGATGCTGGTAAAAAGATGTCAGAAATGGCCGAAAGTCTTGAATCGGGCCTTGCTTCAGAAATGGAAACACAGAATGCTGAAGATGCAGAACAACTCCGAAAATTGCTGGAAAATATTCTCAGAACAAGTCATGATGAAGAAAATTTACTTCATGAACTTCAGGAAATACAACAAAATAATCCTGAGTATAAACAACTGATTCAAAAACAGGCAAGACTGCAGGAATCATTTATCATTGTTGAGGATTCTCTTTTGAGTCTGGCAAAGCGTCAGCCGGCAATTCAGCAATTTGTTTTTGATGAGGTAAAAGAAGTACAACGACAGTTTTTTGATTTTTTAGGAAATCTGAAAGAACGTAATACTGGTCAGGCCCTGGAAAATAATCAGTCAAGTGTCATGCATCTGAATAATCTTGCACTTATGATCTCTGAGGCACTCCAGGATATGGAGGAAGAAATGAATAAGGAAAGTTCGATGAGTGGTAAAGGAAAGCCCAAACCCGGAAAGGGAAAAGGGGAAAGCATGAAAAGTATGCGCGAGCTTCAGGAAGCACTCGGAAAACAGATGAAGCAAAAAGGTGGAGAAAAAAGTGGAAAAGATTCAAATTCAGGAATGACAAGTGAGGAATTTGCAAAAATGGCGGCCCAGCAGGAAATGATCAGGCAGCAGTTGCAAAACTATATGAACGAACTCAACAAAGAAGGTCAAACCGGAAATAATGGTCTGAATAAAACGATTCAGGACATGGAAAAGATGGAGAATGAACTGGTTAATAAGCGATTAAGCAGAGAGATGATTGACCGCCAGAATGAAATTGTTTCACGGCTTCTTGAATCAGAAAAAGCTGAAAGGGAAAGAGAGTTGGAAGAAAGGAGAGAGTCGGAAGAGTTTAAAGGGAATAATAAGAGTAACCTTCAGAATGAAATTCCGTACAACCGAAACAAGCCTGAAAACAAAGATGTACTGATTCGGTTTCCTGTTGAGATGAAACC
>CAZVKW010000043.1:0-16415 GCA_964627945.1 uncultured Lentimicrobiaceae bacterium | reverse complement strand
ATATGGTATTTCAGCATTTGTATTTGAAAAAGAAGTTTTGATACGTTTTCAATTCAATAGTGTTGATTATAATATCATTAAGCGGAATATTCTTGACGCTGAACAGCGAATCGGAGAATTAGTCAAACTTATTGCAGATTCATTTACTTTTCAAGATGAATTGAACAATGTAGATTTTGCATTTGTTTATAAAGTCTCGACAGAAAGGGTGCAGGAAGAAAGACGAAAGGTATTAAGGTCATTTTATCAAATATCAAAGATTGCAGAGCTCCACAATGATAAGGTTTGATGTTGCAGATGTTCACCTCCCTGAGTTTATAAACCATACCACTAGAAAGTGGATTGAAAATTGTATTGTTTTGTATGGGAAACGGATAGGGGAGTTGCAATATGTATTTTGTAGTGATGAATATCTTTATGATATGAATGTCAGATATTTAAATCACGACACTTATACAGATATTATCACTTTTGATTTGTCTGATAAGACAGATTTTATCTCGGGAGAACTGTATATCAGTCTTGATCGGGTTTTGGAGAATAGTGAAATATCTGTTCAAACATTTGAAAATGAGACGAATAGAGTAATTATTCATGGCGTTTTGCATTTGTTGGGATTCAAAGATAAGACAGAACCTGAAAGCGAGGAGATGAGACGGCAAGAGCAAAAATGCCTATCTTTGCTGAGCTGAATACTTGTTATTGTGTGCGTTACAGTTCTGTTTCACGTGAAACATTTTTAAATGATTTTTGAAGAATACGATGTTATTGTTGTAGGTGCTGGTCATGCCGGATCAGAAGCCGCTGCTTCTGCTGCCAATATGGGTAGTAAAGTTCTGCTTGTCACAATGAATTTGCAATCAATTGCTCAGATGTCGTGTAATCCTGCCATGGGTGGTATTGCAAAAGGACAAATCGTAAGAGAGATTGATGCCCTGGGTGGGTATTCAGGAATTGTGTCGAATCGATCAATGATTCAATTCAGAATGCTGAATAAATCAAAAGGACCTGCCATGTGGAGTCCAAGGTCACAAAATGACAGGATGTTATTTTCAGCTGAGTGGCGGCGAATGCTTGAACAGATCCCAAATCTTGATTTTTGGCAGGATACCGTTGTTGGATTGATTATCGAAGACAAAAAAGCCTGTGGTGTTAAAACTGCGATGGGATTGAATATTCGTGCAAAGTCAGTTGTGTTGACAAATGGAACTTTTTTAAATGGTTTGATCCATATTGGCACAAAATCTTTTGGCGGTGGCAGAATGGGAGATAAGGCCAGTCATGGAATTACCGAACAATTAATTGATCTGGGATTTCGATCCAGTAGAATGAAAACAGGAACACCGGTACGCGTGGATGGCAGAAGCATTAATTTTAATAAAATGACAGAGCAGCCCGGTGATGAAGAAATTTCTGGATTTTCCTATATGGAGAAACCAACAATTTCAAAACAGCGCAGTTGTTGGTTAACATATACTTCGAAACAGGTTCATGAAACCCTTAAACTTGGATTTCATCTTTCACCTATGTTTGCCGGAAGGATCGAAGGAGTAGGACCCAGGTATTGCCCAAGTATTGAAGATAAAATCAATCGGTTTTCTGATAAAGATTCGCATCAATTATTTGTTGAACCCGAAGGTTGGGATTCAATCGAATATTACGTAAATGGATTCAGTTCCTCTCTCCCTGAAGATATTCAGGTAAAAGCACTCAGGCAGATTGAAGGTTTTGAGAATGCCAAAATATTTCGACCAGGTTATGCGATAGAATATGATTTTTTTCCACCTGATCAGCTTCATTATACACTTGAGACAAAAATTATTGAAAACTTATATTTTGCTGGTCAAATAAATGGTACAACCGGATATGAGGAAGCGGCAGCACAAGGCCTTTTGGCAGGAATGAATGCCCATTTAAAAATTTTTGATAAAGAACCTTTCATTTTAGGAAGATCTGAAGCATATATAGGAGTCTTGATAGATGATCTTATTACCAAAGGTGTAGATGAACCTTACAGAATGTTTACTTCAAGAGCAGAATACCGGATTCTTTTACGTCAGGATAATGCTGATGCAAGATTAACCGAAAAATCGTTTAAAGTTGGTTTAGCCACTTCCGACAGATATGATCAGTTCGTAATTAAACAAAAAAAGATAGATGAGATTATTGCAGTATTACGCAGTGAAAGCGTTTCACCAGATGTAATAAATCCGCTATTAATGGAGAAAGAAACACCGGGAATTATACAGAAGCAAAAACTATCAAGCGTATTGCTTCGGCCACAGATTGCTTTGAGTGAAATTCTCAAGCTTATTCCAGAGTTGAAAAATCGCATCAATCCAAATGATGAAAATCAGGAGGAAATGATCGAATCCGCTGAAATATTTCTTAAATATGAAGGATATATTACGAAAGAAGGGGAGATAGCCGAAAAAATGAACAGACTGGAACATCTATATCTTAAACCAGATTTCGATTACACAAGTCTGAAATCATTGTCGACGGAAGCAAGGGAAAAGTTGAATAAAATAAAACCAATATCACTTGGACAGGCGTCCAGAATTAGTGGTATTTCTCCTTCTGATATTTCCGTATTAGCCATATTCTTAGGTAGATAAACATTCGTTTCACGTGGAACTAACAAAAAACATCCTGTTAACAACTTGTCCGTTTTGCGGATCAGATAAAATGAAAGATTTTCTGAAAGTGAAAGATTATTTTCTTTCAAAGGAAAACTTTTCGATATCTACTTGTAGGAATTGTGGTCTGAAATTTACAAATCCACGACCTGGTGATGATAAGCTATCATATTACTATCAGTCAGAAAAGTATTATAGTCATTCAAAGAAAAAGAACGCATTCATTCCCTGGTTATACCAGATAATAAAAAGACAAAATATTAAAACTAAATATCATCAGATTATTCCTAAAAAGCAAAGTGGACGTATGCTGGATATTGGTTGTGGAACAGGAGATTTTCTTTTATATTGTAGGCAAAATACATGGCAAATTTCCGGAGTAGAACCTGACCAGGGAGCAAGAAAAATCGCCGAAGAACTTCTTGGAGAAAAAATTTTCTCAGTGAATGAAACAAATCTTTGGGCCAATTCGATGTTTGATTTGATCACCATGTGGCACGTTCTCGAACATGTTTCAAATCTGAATAAACAATTTATCGAATTACACAGACTTTTAAAAAAAGGAGGAAAGCTGGTTTTAGCACTTCCAAATTTTCAGTCTGATGATGCCGGATACTATAAGGAGAATTGGGCAGCCTGGGACGTTCCCCGTCATTTGTATCATTTTAATGAAGAAGTTATAACACAAATAGCCTCTAAATATGGGTTTGAATTGTTAAATTCATTACCGATGAAATGGGATTCTTATTATGTTTCCCTGCTTAGTGAGCAATCAAAAGGTTCGCCTTTTTCGATCTTCCGCGCCTCAATCAGAGGCTATATTTCGAACAGAAGGGCGGCAAAATCAGGTGAGTACTCTAGTAAAATTTATGTTTTTAAAAAGAAGTAGGGGATACTCTTTTTTTGAGATATCTATAAATAGTGAATCAGAGAATACTTTTATTTCATTGAAACACTGATAATTACTCATCTGATTGAGTTTTTTCAATACATTTAGACCCTTTTGTTTATTATTCTAATTTTACGATTCTAAAATTTATACATTAATTTTTTTATTCTGGCTTATTAGTTGATGTCGTGTCAATTGTTTTGCAATTAGATCTTAAGTTCAATACGATAATCTATGATTTTATCCGGAAATCGATTCCAACGAAGACAGTTATTGTATCTCATTAATCTGTTATTTGGATTAATTATACCGCTAACAATTTATTTTTTTTCAGTTTACGAAGATGATGAGTCTATCATTAATCGAATAGAGAACGAAATTAAAGATGGTGCTAAGGAACTTCAATCTCGATATGACTTATTAAGTAAAGAGATAGGAAAGAAAGAATCTTATCCATTTTTCGATCAACAAAGTTTATTGGATTTCTCAGCAAGGGAGAACATTATTGTTCTGATTTCAAAAAATGACTCATTGGTTTTCTGGAATAGTAATGCGGTGGTCTTGCCTGATTTTAATGATATTTCTTCACCTGTTACCGATACAATTGTTCATTTAAATAATGGATATTATCAAATCTTTTACAATGTATTTCAGCAGTATAATATTTATCTTTTACTTCCAGTTTTTTCAGATTATTCTTTTGAAAACAGTTATTTAGAGAACTCATTTGATCAAAGATTCGGTCGATCTTCAAAGAAATTTGTTATTTCCGAGAATTTGAATTCCGGATTTCCGATTCACGATCATCTTGGAAGGACGCTGTTTTCGATAACTAATAAAACAGATAACCTTGATCTTCCAGACGAGAATATGCTGATAATATTACTGATAATTTTCTGGTTTATTTCGTTTAATCAATTGATATATAACATATTAGAGTGGAATTTGAACTATAGAAATGCCTTAATTCGTATATTTATTTTAGTGATTGCTATTTCTGGTTTTAGACTTGTTCTTGCTTTATTGTTTTCTTTTTTCGATTTGAGAATGATTGATCTGTTGAATTCTCAGACCTCGGGTTTTGGTGTTCTCTTTCCGAACTTGTTTGATTTTATTCTCAATTCCATTTCTTTGTTTTTTATCGCAATTGTTTTTTCAAAATCTGGCAAGAGGGAATCTTTTCAAATTTCTGAAAAGCAAGTATATATTAAGTTAGCACTTCAAGTATTTTCCTTGATCTTTTCGTTTCTTTTATTTGTTTTTGTCACTGAACAGATTATTTATCATTCCTCTATACCACTTTTTTTCAATTCATTATATGATTTAAAATCAATAAGTTACCTGATTATATTTTTACTTACCTTTATTTCCCTATCGTTTTTTATAATTATTTCACGCATCACAGGATCTATGATTAGTTATTCTGGTCATCGGTTGTGGTATGTTGTTTTATTGGGTTTGGGGGCATTAACAGTCTTGATTCTTTTCAGGTTTTTTTATCCACAAAGTCTGATACTTGCCCTTGCATGCTTCGCTTATTTTTTATTGATTTTTCTTTATCAAAACAGGACTACGATTCATCACAAAATAGTGTTTTACTTATGGGGTGTGGTTTTATTTTCGCTTATGGCAAGCGCCATCTATAATCAGGTAAATTATAAAAAAGCAGATTCGAATCAAACCTTAACAGCTTTTAAACTTGGTTTGGAAAAGGATCCGATGTTTGAATTTCTCTATAGTGAAATCACTGGAAGATTACAAACGGATTCTTTGATCAAAGAGTATCTGAAACCAAATAGTAAACAAATAGATTTGGAGGATAGAAATTTACTTAATTATCTGAATAACAAGTATTTTAGTGATTATTTCGAGTCCTATAGTCTCAGTCTAACTGTATGCCAGACAAACGAAAAATTATCAGTACAACCTGAAAATTTCGTTGTCGATTGTGCTGATTATTTTGACGAGATCATCCTTAATTCAGGCAAACCTACAGAAGTACCAGGTTTGTTTTATATAGATGACAATGTGCAGGGCTCGTATTATATTTCGCAGATACAACTTTCATCTGATTCAAGCAATATTGGTGGAAGCCTGATACTGGAGTTCTATAATAAATTTGTACCCGAAGGACTTGGATATCCTGAGCTTTTAGTTGATGAAAGGAAGGGTATTTCTTCTGAGTTTTCAACGTATTCTTTTGCTAATTACAGAGACGATGTTTTGGTTTATAAATTTGGCGATTTTCTATTCCCTTCCAGACAAAACGATTTTAGCAATAAAGAGTCAGGGTTTTTTGAAACCGCTGGTTACAGGCATTTTGTATACCCAATTGATTCACAAAAGACACTTATTGTCAGTCGTCACTTGCCTTCCATACAGGAAAATCTGGCTCCCTTGTCATTGTTTTTCTTATTGCTGTTATTGCTGGCGTTTATAACGTATATTTTCTTTTTCATTCGACGGAAAGAAATCCTGCATGCTTTCAATTTCAGATTAAAACTTCAGTTGTTTATATTTTCAGCATTGATGCTTTCATTTGCTGTGTTTGGAATAGTATCAGTTGCATATATAGGTGCTGTCTATAAGCAAAAAAACATGGATTTTCTCACTGAACGAACACAATCAATCCTGATTGAATTACAGCAGAAGATGCAGAACGAAAACCTGAGTAGCGAAGAAAGCCGTGATTATCTGCAACAGCTTTTGCTCAAATTCTCTTTGATTTTCTTTTCCGATATCAATTTGTATGCTACTGATGGTCAATTAATTGGGTCATCAAGACCGGAAATTTTCACGAGCGGACTGATGTCGGACTATATGAATCAAACTGCTTATTATCAAATGAGACACCGGCGCAGTATGTATTACCTTCAGCAGGAACATATCGGCAAAGGAACCTATTACTCGTCTTACATTCCCCTTCGCGATGTTAGCGGCAATCCGATCGCCTATCTCAATCTGCCATATTTTGCTAGGGAATCAGAACTCCGACAGGAAATTTCCGGCTTTGTATTTGCATACCTGAATATTTTTCTGGCGTTAACGGCAGTTTCCGTGGCTTTTGCGCTCGTTTTGTCGCGCAGACTGACGAAACCCATGCAAATGATACAGGAACGCATGAAATCGGTTAGGATTGATAAAGTAAATGAAAAGATTCTATGGAAAGGAAATGATGAACTGGGACAGTTGGTGACCCAGTATAATCAGTTAATCGATGATCTGGAAAGGAGTGCTGGATTACTGGCACGCTCCGAACGGGAATCTGCCTGGCGCGAAATGGCAAGACAGGTTGCTCATGAAATAAAAAACCCGCTTACTCCTATGCGTCTGAGCGTTCAATATCTGCAACGTGCGTGGGATGAGGGAGATCCGAATATTGATGATAAGTTACACCGAACCACAAAAACACTTGTCGAGCAAATTGATACGCTCTCCGAAATTGCCTCTGCTTTTTCAGACTTTGCTAAAATGCCTGATAATCAACCAGAAATGACGGAACTTTCTGCGCTATTATCCAATGCTGTTCTTCTGTTCAATATTGAAGCCGGAGATAAGATCAGATTCTTGAACCATCAGCATAGTCCTTGTTATGTTTTTGCCGATCCCAAAAATCTGAGTCGGGCATTTAATAACCTGATTAAGAATGCAATTCAGGCAACAGTCAACAAAGAAGACGGATTTGTTGAGGTAATTTTAAACCAACAGGAAGACATATTTCTGATTGTTGTTCGAGATAATGGAATCGGGATTCCGGAAGCAGAAAAAGGAAAAATATTTCTTCCGAATTTCACAACCAAATCAAGTGGTATGGGAGTCGGGCTATCAATCGTTCGGCATATTATTTCACTATCAAACGGTGAAATTACTTTTGAAACAGAAGTTGGAAAAGGAACAACCTTCTATGTACGAATTCCTTTGATAAAGTCATGAAGAAACAAACTTCAGGATTCCTTTTTTTTGATACCCGGAATGCGAAATTTTCTGGGCTTTTTAGGGTTTTCATCCAGTACTTCTCCCATCAAATATCCATAAACCTCTGTTGAAGGGTGCAATTCAAGCAGTTTTTTAATAATCGCAGTCATTGGGATAAAGAGAATCATTCCAACTACACCCCATATCATGCTCCCAATCAATAACGCAACAAGGGAAACAATAGGATTGATATTAACATTCGATCCTACAATTTTAGGCGTAAGATAATTTCCTTCGATTGATTGAATGATTGTAAATGAGATAAATACGCCCAAAGGATATAAAAGACTGTCTTTTGTCAACAAAGCAAAAAGCATTGGGAGCAAATTACCAATAAGCGGGCCAACATAAGGGAGGATATTCATCATTGCTGCGAAAATTCCAAAAAAGAAAGCGTGTTTAATACCCAATGCGCTCAGCGCAATAATATTTAAAATGGCCAGAATCACCATCACTTGTAATACCCCAGAAATATAGTTTTGAATCACACGACGAAGATCTGTAACAACTGATTTTACTTGACTGGATGGTTGATTTTTAAAAAGTTTCACCGCAAAATCAGTGAAATGGTGACGGTATAAAAGGAACATAAACAGATAAACCGGAACAAGTATAACGAGACCCAGACTTCCAAGAGTACTGAAGGCAGCTGTCGAAATCTTTGAAGCATTCTCTTTCAGAAAAATAAAAAGTTTACTGTTTATTGTATTGAAAGTGAGCACATCCTGCATTCCTAAATTATCACTTAGATAAACAGAAATTTCCTTTACAAAACCATTAAACTGTTGTTCAATACCGGAAAGATCCTCCGAAAAACCTGTAATCTGTCCCGCAAAAAACCACAAAAGTCCCCCTAAAGAAAAAATAGTAATAAGCAAAGTGATAAAAATCGACAGAACAGGTGGAATTCCAGCTTTATCAAAACGATTGACAAGCGGAACCAACAGCATCGCCAGAAAAGCACCTGCTACCATGGGGACCAGCAATGATCTGGCATAAATCATCAACAAAAGAATTCCTGCTGAAATAATGGTAAAATAAGCGGCTCTTTGTGTTGCCTGTAAGGATGGATATGGTGAGTCGTCTTTCATTTTGTGAATTTTTTCAATTGTGATTGTTTTCGAATGAATTCTAATTCCGTTTCAAAAATATGATTTTCACATCATTCACTCATGATTTAAATTAGATTTTTGTAAAAAGTTATCCCTAATTCTAAAGCATTTATAAGACTTTCCAAACACAAAAAGCCATACATTTGAAGCGTTTATGGCATCAAATCCACTCCGAAGTTTAGCAGGACAAACACTTGTTTATGGCATGGGGACCATTGTTCCCCGCCTGTTGAATTATTTGCTTGTACCTTATTACACCAGAGTTTTTAAACAGGGAGAATATGGTCAGATTACTGAATTGTATGCATATGTGGCGTTTTTTATGGTCCTTCTGACCTATGGGATGGAAACAGCTTTCTTTCGGTTTTCGCAGAAAGAAGACACGAATAAGGTTTTTAATACGATTTTCAGCCTGATCATTGTTACTTCTACCGCCTTTCTTCTTTTGATTGCAGTATCTTTTGATTTTTTGGCCGGATTGATTCAATACACAGGCAGTCAGGAATATATACTCTTCGTTGGATTGGTTGTTGCCCTGGATGCCGCCACAGCCGTACCGTTTGCCTTGCTGCGAAAGCAGAACAAAGCAAAGAAATTCGCCACCATTAAACTGGTAAATGTGGTGGTGAATATTTCGTTGAATCTGTTTTTCCTGACATTGATTCCTGAGAAATCGCTTCAGTTTTCAGATATGTTTTTTGGTCCTGATTCCAGACTTGTTGTCTGGGTTTTCATCGCCAATCTGATTTCAAGTCTGATTAGTTTACTCATGCTTTTTCCCAATCTGAAAAACTTTCGTTGGCAACTTGATTTTCAGTTTTTGAAACCGATTCTAAAATATGCACTTCCGGTATTAATCGTTGGTTTGGCAGGTATGGTAAATGAGGTATTTGACAAAATTCTGCTCAAATATTTGCTTCCCGATTCTAAAACAGCCATGCAACAAGTTGGGATTTATGGCGCCAATTATAAACTGGGGGTATTGATGACCCTGTTCATCCAGATGTTCAGATATGCAGCCGAACCTTTCTTCTTCGCCCATGCGGATAAAAAAGACTCCCCCGAACTGTTTGCCAAAGTGATGAATTACTTCGTCATATTTGGCTTGTTTATTTTCCTGATGGTAACGCTGTATATTGATGTATTCAAACTACTGCTTGACGAATCCTATTATGGTGGTCTAACAATTGTTCCTATTATCCTGATAGCCAATCTTTTTTATGGAATTTTCTTTAACCTTTCGATCTGGTATAAACTCACTGACCGGACAGCTGATGCGGGTTGGGTTTCAGTAGGAGGAGCGGTCATAACACTGATTATGAATATTATACTAATCCCTATTATAGGATATATGGGTTCGGCCTGGGCGACATTGGCTTGTTATTTTGCCATGATGCTTGTTTCCTATTTCTGGGGAAACAAAGTTTATCCAATCCCATACAAAACCGGTCGTATCATGCTTTACATTGTGGCAGCATTGTTTATTTATTTCATTTCGCTGAAGTTAAAAGATATGCCTTCACTGTTCCGGTATGGTGTAGATACCGTGATGTTTGCTGCATTTGCCTTAATCACTTTGTTAATTGAGCGAAAGCGATTAATAAATGTTTGATTAACAGGAATTTACTTCTGTTGGAAGTCCTATGGCAAACAAATGAATATTTCAGTACTTTTGTGGTCACTCATTTTCACAAATGCATGAAAATTAAAATCGTAAATCAATCCGGTCATCCTTTGCCTGCTTACGAAACAGAGGCTTCTGCCGGAATGGATCTCAGAGCAAATCTTGAACAACCCATTTCTTTGCTCCCTTTACAAAGAGCATTGATACCCACCGGACTTTTTATCGAATTACCACTTGGGTTTGAAGCACAGGTGCGTCCAAGAAGCGGACTGGCTATTAAGTATGGCATAACTGTTTTGAATACTCCCGGAACGATTGATGCCGATTATCGTGGTGAAATAAAAGTTATCATGGTGAATTTGTCTGATACGGAATTTGTCATCCAAAACGGTGATCGCATCGCGCAAATGATCGTTTCAGCCCACGCAAAAGCTGAATGGACTGAAGTTGAAGATTTGAACCAAACAAGCCGCGGAACTGGTGGCTTTGGTCATACAGGATTGTAAATCAATAATTTATTTATATAGCATGAATATTATCGTTCCGATGGCAGGCCTTGGAAAACGCCTACGTCCACATACACTTACAGTACCAAAACCACTGCTCCCAATTGCCGGAAAACCTATTGTTCAGCGATTGATTGAGGATATTGCACTGGTATTATCTGAGAAAATTGATGAAATTGCGTTTATCATCGGTGATTTTGGTTCAGTTGTAGAAAGTCAATTGATTGCCATTGCTGAATCAGTTGGGGCAAAAGGTAAAATTTATTATCAGCATGAAGCGCTTGGAACTGCACATGCAATTCTTTGTGCCGAACCCGCCCTATCTGGAAAAGTAGTTGTTGCATATGCAGATACACTTTTCAGAGCGGATTTCAAACTTTCGGACGAAAAGGAAGGAATCATCTGGGTAAGTAAAGTTGAAAATCCTGAGCAATTTGGGGTTGTAAAACTTAATGATGACGGAAGTATTGAGGGCTTTTATGAAAAACCAAAGCAATTCGTTTCAGATCAGGCGATTATCGGAATTTATTATTTCAGCGATGGTGAATATCTGCGCAGCGAATTGCAGTATTTACTCGATCAGAAAATTACCACTGGCGGGGAATATGGCATCACCGATGGCCTGCAGAATATGATGAAAAAAGGCACGAAATTTCATACTGAAACGGTTGCCGAATGGCTTGATTGCGGAAATAAAGATGCAATTCTGGATACCAATCAGCGCATTCTGGAGATTTTGGGCGAAGATGAAAGTCTGATTTCACAACAGGCTGATGTGGATGATGCACTGATTATTGAACCTTGTTTTATTGCTGCGGATGCTATCATAACAAACGCTGTTATAGGGCCTTTCGTTTCGGTTGGCAGCAAAACAGTTATCCGGAATGCAATCGTCCGCAATTCGGTTATTCAGGAAGAAAGTCTGATCGAGAATAGTCTGATCGAGAACAGTCTGATTGGAAATTACAGCAAAGTGAAAGGTAGTTTTGATGAACTTAGTCTGGGTGATTACAGCCAGATAGCATTGTAGAAATATTTTACCGATGAAAAGAACAAGCATTCTTGTACTTTCCTTTTTATTAATTGGTTTTGCATGGGGATGCAGGAGCCAGAAAACAGCTGTTTCGACTCGCAGAACCCAAAATGGAGCCTCATCGGTAGTATCACCCGAACGGCAGAATGCTTTGTTGTTTTTAGCCGGCATAGACGAAAAACTCGCCGGAAATAATGCCCAGGCAATCAGCAATTTCGAGCAGGCATTGCAGGCCAAAGAAGATGATCATGCTTCTATGTATGAGTTGAGCGCCCTTTACGCCGGAGAAAACAGGGTTGATGAAGCCATCGTCTGGATGCAGAAAGCCATTGAAGTTGCGCCCCAGAACAAATGGTATATGATCAGACTGGCTCAGTTGTATAAATTCAAAGGCAATTACGAATTAACAGCTGAAGTGTATAAGAAACTTCTTCAGGATCAGCCGGAAAGCACTGAATATATTGGTGAATTATCATCGGCTTTGCTTTTACTTGAAAAGTACGACGAAGCGCTTGAAGCTTTCGATCAGATTGAAAGTCAGATAGGTATAAACGAAATGCTCAGTCTGCAAAAGCAACAGATTTATCTCACCATAAACAAACCAGATAAAGCAACTGCCGAGATTGAAAAACTAGCCGGAGCATTTCCTTATGAGCCTCGTTATCAGGCGATGCTTGCAGAAATTTATATGGCAGATGGCCGGAAACTGAAAGCCCTCGAAGCATATGAAAAGATTAAGATTCTTGATCCAGACGATCCATATATTCATGTTTCAATCTCAGAATATTACCGTCAGGAAGGCGATCTAGAAAAAGCTTATGAAGAATTGCTTCTGGCTCTCATGAATCCCGAATTGGATATTGATACCAAGGTTCAGGTATTGGTTTTCTGGTTTCAGGGCGCTGAAGTAAATCCCGGATTGAAAGACAAAGCGGTTGGAATTGCCGAAGCGCTGATTGAAACCCATCCTGAAAGTTCGCGCGGATATCAGATTCTTGGCGATGTGCTGATGGATGACAAGGACTATGATGGAGCAAATGACAATTATATCTCCGCCATTGAAATCGATAGCACAAACTACGTTTTGTGGGAAAATTTGTTGTTTACCGATATCAATCTGCAGGATTTCGAATCACTCGAAAACCATAGCGGACGTTGCATCAGTCTATTTCCTGTTCAACCATTGCCTTATCTTTTTAAAGGAATAGCCTGCTATCAGAATGAAAAATATGAAGAAGCGCTCAAGGCATTCGAAGACGGACGAAAATTTGTTGTGAGCAACGATAAACTGCTGGGAGAGTTCTATAATTATACAGGTGAAGTACAACAAAAACTGGGTAATTTCAGCGCTTCATCATTAGCGTATGACAAGGCATTGATTATCAATCCCGATAATTCAATGGTATTGAATAACTATGCTTATTATCTAACAATCAGGGGACAACAGCTGGAGAAAGCACTCGAAATGGCCAAAAAAGCTACTGAACTTGATCCCGGAAACCTCTCGAATATTGATACTTATGCTTGGGTTTATTACAAACTGGGTCGGTATGAAGACGCTCTTCGCTGGATTGAAAAAGCCATGGACAATGGAGAAAAACCTAGTGGAACCATCCTAGAGCATTACGGAGATATTCTTTATAAACTCAACCGGAAAGAAGAAGCGTTCGGTTGGTGGAAAAATGCAAAAGAAGCTGGTGAAACATCCGAATTTCTAGATAAAAAGCTAAAAGACAAGACTTTATACGAATAGAATACGATTTATAAGCTTGATGACAGAATATAAACATAACTTTTCTTCCGGACGAATACTGATCTTCAGTCTGGTTTTAGCCAGCTTGTTGATTTCGTCTTGTTCCACCAAAAAGAATATTATCCGTCAGCCGCTTCGTGAAGAAGGGGAGGCTTATCTGTTGGGTAAATTGACCGAAAGTGAGTTAAAATTTGACTGGCTGACAGCACGATGCAATGTGGCTGTGATCGATGATAAAAAATCGAAAACCGAATTTAACGGGCAAATCAGGATGAAGGCCGACAGTGTATTATGGATCAGTCTATCACCGGCTTTGGGTATCGAGGTTGCCCGCTTAATGATTACAAGCGATTCCATCAAATTCATCAACCGACTCGATAAAAACTATTTCACCGGCGACTTTGATTTCATCAGCAATAAATTTCAGACTACGGTTGATTTTGATATTCTGCAGGCGATCATTTTGGGAAATGATATGCATAGCTATGAAAATGAATCCTTCAGAGCCGGAATTGATCGAATGGAATATAAGCTACAGTCGACGAACCGGCATAAGAACCGAAAGTTTCACAAACAAAAAGACAATCCGAAAATTTTGGTCCAGAATATCTGGCTAAACCCGGATAATTTCAAGATTACACGCATCAACCTTAAGGAGTTTGGAGAAGATAACAAACGTCTTCAGGCAGATTACAGTAGTTTTAAAGCTATTGATAGTCAGTTGTTTCCTTCTACTTTGATTATCGAAATTCAGTCGGAAAAGAAGCTGACTGTTGAGATTAATTTTACCCGGCTTGAACTTAATTCTGCTCAGGTTTTCCCATTCAAAATACCTGATAATTACGTCAAAATGAAGTAATTTTATCAGATGAATCCGAAACTTCGATTTCTGTTTTTTCTGTTTTTCACTTTTTCACTTTTTCCATTACGGCTAGATGCCCAGGATAAAAAGAAAGAGCTGGAAGAAGATAAGCAACGCATCGAAAATGAGATTCAGTTTACAAACCAGCTTCTCGACGAAACAAAGAAGAGTAAGATGCTGACGATGAATGAAATACAAATTCTTCAATCGCAGATCACCAAACGGGAAAACCTAATCGCCACCATTCAGAAACAGTTGCTGCGCATCGACAGCGAATTACAGAAAAGCGAGAAGGAAGTTGATCGTCTAACTACAGAACTTACGCTTTTACGGGAGGAATACAGCCGGATGATTCTGTTTGCATATAGAAACCGGGGGAGTTTCAATACGCTCATGTTTTTGTTTGCCTCCGAAGATTTTAACCAGGCTTATCATCGAATGAAATACCTGCAGCAGTATGCCGAATACCGAAAATCACAGATTTTACGTATCGAAAGTGCACAGAAACAATTGCAGGAAACCATTGATCGCCTTGAATCGGAAAGGGAAGAAAAAACAGGTTTGTTTGATTCAGAAAAGCGTGAACAGATTCAATTAAGTACCGAACGCCTGCAAAAAGACAAATCAGTCGCCAAACTTGCTCAGAAAGAAACCCAGCTTAGACAAACAATCAGGCAGAAGGAACGGGAGGCTCAGCAACTTCAGCGTGCTATAGAAGATATTATTTCGGAGGAGGTTAGGAAATCAAACGAATTAAAAGGAATTAAAAACGTTTCACCTGATCGCTTGCTGGAACTTACGCCCGAAGAACTGGCTTTGTCAAATTCATTCACTTTGAATCGTGGAAAATTGCCTTGGCCAACAGAAAGAGGAGTAATATCTGCACCTTATGGCGATCATCCACATCCGGTTTTGAAAAAAGTGATTACCAAGAATAATGGAATTGATATCGCTACTTCGGCCAACAGCGAGGCGCGCTGTGTTTTCGAAGGTATTGTAGTGAGTACTACGCGGATAACCGCCACCAACAATGCAGTAATTGTGCGTCACGGGAACTATTTCACGGTTTATTCAAATCTTGAGGAAGTATATGTAAAACGTGGCGATAAACTAAAAACCAAGGAAATTCTCGGACGCATTCATACCGATAAGAAGGAATCGAAAACAGAACTCCATTTCGAGTTATGGATGGGACGCGAAATCGTGAATCCCGAAAGCTGGCTGGCCCGTTAGTATTAGATTTTGCTTAAAGTTTGACAAAGCTACCGACAGCCAGAATTTTTCCATTTTGACCGATTGAATATTGATAAATACCTGATGGACAGGGTTTACCAGTATTTGTCCTTCCATCCCATTCAAAAGAAGCACTGACCCCGGATAAGTATTTAAGATAAATGAGTTGTCCTTCGGAATTTGTAATGTGCAGTTCGGCATCTGAAATATGATATGGAAACTCAAAAACAAGGCTGTTTTGAAACGGATTTGGACTTGTTGTCACTGTCTTTGGCTTATCCTGACTCTCAATAAGCGCACTTGGATCATACACTTGTAAATCGATGTTAATCGCATAGAAACCAGCAATTCCAGCATTAATGTTGGCTGACTCAGTATAGTTTCCTTTTAGCAAACCATTTGTATTTATATGTATTTGTAAATCAACACTTTCATTAGCAGCAATGGAGATAGTGTCGGGTTCAGTTGTGAGCCAGGACGAGCCGTTTTCGCTTGAGAATTCGATAAATGCAGCAACAGGCATTGGATTGACGATGCTTATAGTGGTATCGTTAATTGAATCAACTGGCAGAATCATTGATAGTTGATCTGTCGGAACCTGTATTTCGGGAATGTATACAATCACCTTTATTTCAAGGCTTTTGAAAAATGTTTCATTGGCATAGATCTGGATTTCAGTTTGGTAGGAGCCAGGGTCCATTGTTGCTGAAATCATGGTTGAAACGACTACAGAATCTGATGGAGCCAATGAAAAAGTATCAGCACTCAGAAGAATCCAGTTTGGCTGAT
>CAZVKW010000042.1:0-24355 GCA_964627945.1 uncultured Lentimicrobiaceae bacterium | reverse complement strand
ATATTTGTAACACCATAATGTTCATTGGGCAAATAATGACCCGAAAAACTTTCTTCGTTGGTAACTTCACCAGCAGCAAGGTTTTCTGTAGTAACTGAGTTCCAAACATCCGGTGAAAAGCACAATCCGCCAAAACAAATCTGGTTTTGCGAACCAACCACTGAATCACTTACTGTACGACGAACTCTTACTACAACGGCATCATTCGATTTGTTCTTCACCTGTGCATAAACAATTGCTTCGTTGTACATACCAATATTAAGCACCGAATCAACATTCACGCTGAAATCGTTCGAAACTTCCACACCATCATATAAAACAACCAGTGAGTTTTGGGCCATTGCCGCGAAAGAGCAAACCAGAATTCCGATTGAAAGTATTAGTTTTTTCATTGTTTAGAATTTTATTCAATATTTCATGCAAATATCATGCAAAAGAACTAAAAATCCACGATCATTTTCAAAAATTAACAAATTCATTCCTTTAATTGATTTTTGGATCTGAAATAATCAGGCCTGCAATAAGCACAAATCATTCAATTCCTGATAGAAAATCCAAACACAGAATTTATCTTATTGTATATCTGTACATTACCGAAATATCAAAAAGCGTGCAGCCGATTTACTACCTTTGTGGTCTTATAATGAATGTGTGATCTACCCGTCAAATTTTGAAACGAAAACCGGTTTTGCCACCATCAGGAAAATGCTCCGAGATGGTTGTATCAGTCCAATGGGAGCCGGAAAAGCTGATGAATTGTGTTTTCTTACTGACAAAGACGCTATTTGCCGCCTCCTCGACCAGACCGAAGAATTTGCACAGCTGATGCAAACGGGAATTCCCTTCCCTATCAGAGACTTTTTTGACCTGCGGCCTGAACTGAACAGGATCAGAATAGAAGGTACCGTCATCGAACAGGAAGAATTGTTCAGGCTCAAATCAATCCTGAATACAGCAAATCTTATCCTTGTGTTTACACGCTCGGAAGTAAGCCTCCCCTATCCTGCACTTCGTGATCTTACAACAGGCATCGAATTACCCAAACAAATTGTGAGCGAAGCCAACAGACTCACAGATGACAAAGGAAACATTCCTGACAACGCCTCTGAAACGCTCGCCGAGATCAGGGCAGACATCCGGCGTAAACAAGCCGCTGTTGAGCGCAAACTCAGGCAGATTCTGGGAGAAGCCAAAAGTTCAGGATGGACCGATTCTGATGTTGAATTCACCATCAGGAACGGCAGACTTGTAATTCCTGTGAGAAGTGCTGACAAACGAAAACTGAAGGGATTTGTGCATGATGAATCCGCCAGCGGACAAACTGTTTATATCGAACCAGCCGAAATCTTCGATACAAACAACGAGATAAAGGAACTCGATTATGCCGAAAAAAGGGAAATTCACAAGATTCTAAGTGGTTTTACAAAACTCATCCGTCCATTTCAGCCGGATGTTTTACTATGTGTTGAATTGCTTGGTCAGATCGATTTCATCCGGTCGAAAACGACTTTTGCCCGAAAAATAAAAGCGGTCAAACCAATTCTGAATGAAAATCCGGTGATCGACTGGCAACAGGCACGTCATCCATTGCTTGAACTCACACTTCTCGAACAAAAGAAACAAATCATTCCACTCGATCTGAAACTTGATGAAAATCAGCGTATTCTGATGATATCAGGTCCAAATGCCGGCGGAAAATCTGTTTGTCTGAAAACAACCGGTCTTCTGCAATATATGCTGCAATGCGGAATTCCCGTTCCAATGAAGTCCGAATCAAAATGTGGCCTTTTCGACCAGATATTTATTGACATCGGTGATGAGCAATCGCTTGAAAATGACCTGAGTACCTATAGCTCACATCTGCTCAACATGAAGCATTTTATGGAAAAGTCGGAAAGTAAAACACTTTTCCTGATCGATGAATTCGGCACTGGTACCGAACCTCAGCTGGGAGGAGCCATCGCAGAAGCAGTTCTTACTGAGCTCAATAATCAGGGGGCTTTTGGTGTTGTGACAACACATTACGCCAATTTAAAACTGATGGCCGACCAGCATCCCGGAATCGCGAACGGAGCGATGCTTTTCGACACACGAAAACTTCAACCATTATTTGTTTTGCAAACCGGAAATCCAGGAAGTTCATTTGCTTTCGAAATTGCGCGTAAGATAGGCTTCCCCGAACAAACACTCGCCAAAGCAGCCGCAATCACTGGTTATTCGCAGCTGGACTTTGAAATACAACTTCAGCAGCTTGAAATTGAGAAAAAGGAAGTTGCTAAAAAACAGACCGAACTCCGTCTGGCGGATATTCTGCTAAATGAGGTGATTGAGAAATATCAACGATTACTGAAACAGCTTGAAGACCGTAAAAAGGTTGTGCTACATGATGCAAATCGGGAAGCCAGACAGTTGATTGAAAAGGCAAATCGTCAGATCGAACTGACTATCAAAGAGATAAAAGAAACTCAGGCCGACAAAGACAAAACAAAACAACTTCGCGAAAAACTTGCCGAAACCAGAGAAATCCTGCACAAACAATCCGAACAAACAGCAGAAAACATTGATGAGATCGAAACCGAAGTAGAAACTCCGGAAAACTCAGAATTGAAACCCGGCGATATGGTCAGGATCGAAGAAATGGACCTAACCGGTGAACTGCTTCAGATTAGCGAACATGAGGCGGTGATCAGTTTCAACTCAATCAAATTGCGTACTTCTCCCGAAAAACTCAGCAAGGTAAGCCGCAAGGAACTAAAAAAAATCAATCTTACAAGACAGGTTCGCCGATCGTCACAATCAAGTATCGGATCCGATCTGAATGAAAAAGTGGCACAGTTTCGTTTAACAATCGACCTGCGTGGAAAACGGGTTGAGGAAGCCCTTGATCAAACAGCCCGCTATCTGGATGAAGCCTTATTGCTGAGTATCAAAGAAGTGAATATTCTTCACGGAAAAGGAAATGGAATTCTTCGCAAAGTGATTCGGGACTTTTTAAGCACGCATTCGCAGGTTGTCTCTTTCGAAGACGCACGTCTTGAGTCGGGCGGGCACGGAATTACCCAGGTGAAACTCAAATAAAGATCCTGTTCAGAAACTGATCACAGGAAAAGTAAATCCTTTCGCTGAAAAAGCCTCGAGCAAACGGGGAAGCACAAAAAGCATCCGCTCACGCGCTTTCTCACTGTCATGAAAAACAATGATTGAACCGTCAGTAATATGATCCAGAGTAAGACTTAAACATTCTTCCGGACTCATCAAAAGATCAAAATCATATGTTAGCACCGACCACATGATGATCTTGTAATCAGTTCTTAATTTATTGATTTGCAATGGTTTAATCTTTCCATAAGGTGGCCTGAACAAATCAGAATGGATCAGGTCAGCCGCTTTCTTAATATTTTCGCAGTATTCAGCAGTACCTGTCTTCCAACCTTTCAGATGGTTAAAGCTGTGATTCCCTGTTCTATGACCTTTTTCGAGAAGCCTTTGATAGGTTTCAGGATAGCGTTGTACATTTTCACCCACACAAAAAAAAGTAGCTTTGGCACCAAATTTATCCAGAATCCGTATGACTTCAGATGTTATTTCCGGGTGCGGACCGTCGTCGAAAGTAAGAAACAACTGCTTTTTCCCAGATGGCATTTTCCAGATCAACGAAGGATAAAAAAGTCGGAGGAACAATGGAGTAGTAACAGATTTCATGAAGCAAATTTACATTTTGATAACGATCGCTATGGCAAGATTCCTTAAATTTGCAGAAATCTTTTAAATCATGAAAAAACTTGTTTTGATACGCCACGGAGAAAGCCAGTGGAACAAAGAAAACCGCTTTACCGGATGGACAGATGTAAACCTTTCAGAACGTGGAGTTGACGAAGCCCGTAAAGCCGGTAAATTGCTGAAATCAGAAGGTTTCAGATTTAAAATGGCTTACACTTCCTATCTAACGCGTGCCATCAAAACCCTTTGGCTGGTGCTCGAAGAAATGGATATGATGTATATTCCTGAAAAGAAAAGCTGGCGCCTGAACGAAAAGCATTATGGTGAATTACAAGGACTTAACAAAGCCGAAACAGCGGAAAAATATGGTGACGAACAGGTAAAACTCTGGCGTCGGAGCTTTGACATTCCGCCAATTGAACTACAAGAAAACGACCCACGCAGTCCACGAATCGATCCGCGCTTTGCTGATGTTGACCCGAAGGATCTGCCAATGACCGAATCGCTGAAAGACGTGATTGACCGTATGATACCTTATTGGAATTCAGATATCAAAGCCTCGTTACAGGAACATTCTGAGATTCTCGTTGCGGCACATGGAAACAGCCTGCGTGCCCTTGTGATGCATCTGAAGAATATGAGCCGTGAAGAAATCCTCGAATTCAATATTCCAACCGGAATTCCGTATGTATTTGAATTTGATGATGATATGAATTTTATCACAGATTATTTTATAGGCGATCCGGAAGAAATCAAAAAACTCATGGATCAGGTTGCCAATCAGGGAAAGAAAAAATAATGTATTTTTGAATTGTAATTTGTGTAGCAATAAATTACAATTCAACTACTTATAAAAACAACAGTTCATTTTATGCATAAAACCTGGGTCATCCCCGATATTCATGGCTGCCTGAAAACGCTCATCAGCCTGATGGAAAATCAGATCAAACCAACAAAATACGATGAATTGTATTTTTTGGGTGATTATGTCGACCGCGGTCCGGACAGCAAAGGGGTGATCGACTATATCATGCAACTTCAGGCCCAGGAATATCAGGTGAAATTACTGATGGGAAACCACGAAGATTATTGCATCAAAGCTTACGATGAGGACAAAAAGAAGAAATCCATTCTTGGATTTCGTCCGAAAGCTAAAATCCAGACCATCTGGGAAACCCATGGCGGGAAACAGACTCTACAGAGTTTCGGGGTAAAATTTGCTTCGGAAATTCCTGAAAAATATATCGAATGGATGCGGGATCTGAAATATTTCTTTGAGCTTGAGCATTATATCCTTGTACATGCCGGACTCAACTTTAAATTAGATGATCCACTAACCGATAAATACTCGATGCTCTGGACAAGAGAATACAAGGTTGATCCGTCAAAAATCAGAAATAAAACCATTATTCATGGCCATGTTCCGGTCGATCTTGAGTTTATGAATCTTATCATCGACAACAAACAATACTATTTCATTGATCTCGATAATGGCGTATATATGGAAGCCCGCGCAGGCTATGGAAATCTGGTGGCATTTGAATTGAACAGCCGAACTCAGGCTATTCAGACTAATATCGATTTTTAATTCTTTTCCAGGCCTGACTTGAGTCAGGCCTGGAAAAGAAAATTATTTCCGCATCTGAATCAGAATATCCAGAATCTTGATGGCTGCCTCCGAAATAATCGTTCCCGGACCAAAGATCGCAACAGCACCGGCATCATACAAAAATTGATAATCCTGATGCGGTACAACTCCGCCAACAATTACCATGATATCTTCACGGCCCAGTTTCTGCAATTCATCAATCACCTGAGGAACAAGTGTTTTGTGACCGGCAGCCAGACTTGAAACACCCAGTACATGAACATCATTTTCAACCGCTTGACGGGCAGCTTCAGCAGGTGTCTGAAACAAAGGTCCGATATCCACATCAAATCCGATGTCGGCATAACCCGTTGCAACCACCTTGGCACCTCTGTCGTGACCGTCCTGACCCATTTTGGCAATCATGATGCGTGGACGACGACCTTCGAGTCTGGCAAATTCGTCAGCCATTTCAGTTGCCATAATGAAACTTTTGTCACCCCGGCTTTCATACGAATAAACACCTGAAATAGAACGTATTACAGCCTTATATCTTCCAAATACCTTTTCGCAGGCCATCGAAATTTCACCGAGTGAAGCTCTTTTCGCAGCAGCATCTACTGCCAGTTCAAGCAGATTTCCTTCTCCGGTTCTACATGAATGGGTGATTGCCTCCAATGCGGCCTGAACCTCAGCTTCATTGCGGTTCGCCCGCAAAATATTCAGGCGTTCGATTTGGGAAAGCCTTACGGCTGTATTGTCAATATCCAGAATCTCAATAGGATCTTCTTTCTCAAGCCGGTATTTATTCACCCCGACGATCACATCTTTTTGTGAATCGATGCGTGCCTGTTTGCGGGCTGCAGCCTCTTCGATACGCATCTTGGGAAGTCCGGTTTCGATGGCTTTTGCCATTCCGCCCATGGCTTCAATCTCTTCGATATAGGTCCAGGCTTTATGTACCAGTTCGTCTGTCAGTTTTTCAACATAATAGGAACCGGCCCATGGATCAACCACCTTGCAGATATTGGTTTCTTCCTGCAGATAAATCTGGGTATTACGGGCAATTCGGGCTGAGAAATCGGTGGGCAAGGCAATTGCTTCGTCCAAAGCGTTGGTATGCAAAGACTGGGTATGGCCAAGTACGGCACCCAAAGCCTCGATACAGGTTCGTGCAACATTGTTGAACGGATCCTGTTCAGTAAGGCTCCAGCCTGAAGTCTGTGTATGCGTGCGAAGCGCCATTGACTTATCATTCGTCGGATTGAATGCTTTAACGATCTTCGCCCAGAGGATTCTGGCTGCACGCAGTTTGGCAATTTCCATGAAATGATTCATTCCCAATCCCCAGAAGAAGGAAAGACGGGGAGCAAAGGCATCGATACTCAATCCGGCTTTCAGGCCAGTACGGATATAATCCAGACCATCGGCGAGTGTATAGGCAAGCTCAATATCTGCCGTTCCACCTGCTTCCTGTATATGGTAACCCGAAATGGAAATAGAATTAAACTTTGGCATTTTCTTCGAGGTAAACTCGAAAATATCTGCAATAATCCGCATTGAAGATTCCGGAGGATAAATATAGGTGTTGCGCACCATGAATTCTTTCAGGATATCGTTCTGAATCGTTCCTGCCAGTTCTTCCAGTTTTGCACCCTGTTCGAGCGCAGTAACAATATAAAAAGCCATGATAGGCAAAACAGCGCCATTCATCGTCATGGATACCGACATTTTATTGAGTGGTATCTGATCGAACAGGATTTTCATATCAAGGATGGAATCGATGGCGACACCAGCCTTCCCGACATCACCCACAACTCTCTCATGATCAGAATCATAGCCACGATGTGTTGCCAGATCAAATGCTACGGATAAACCTTTTTGGCCGGCAGCCAGATTGCGCCTGTAGAATGCATTTGAATCCTCAGCCGTGGAGAAACCTGCGTACTGACGCACAGTCCAGGGCTGCATCACATACATCGTGGAATAGGGTCCGCGCAGAAAAGGTGGGATTCCAGCTGCATAATTCAGATGTTCCATCCCTTCGAGATCGGCAAGCGTATAGGTTTGTTTGAGTTTAATCTGTTCCGGGGTTTCCCAATCAGCCGAAATCCGGTTCTTTTGTTCCCAAACCTTTGTATCTGATTCTATTTCAGGTACATTATGAAGATTTATATTTTTAAAATTAGGTTTCATTTTCCTGATTTTTGGGTTAGGCCAGGCCAAGAATTTTCTGAAAACCAGTTAAAGTTTCCAAAACATTCGACCTTACATGAATAAAATGTTCCATTCCGGCAGCCTTCAACTCCTCGGTTATATCTTTGGGTTGACCGGCCAGCACAACAATACACTGATCCTTCAATGCCTGATAGATTGCCATGGCATTGTCCTGATATTCTTCATCGGAACTGCAAATGACCACTATCTCAGGTTTGACAGCTTGTGCGGCAGCTATTCCGGCTTCAACGCTTTCAAAACCCGGATTATCGATGGTTTCGAATCCTGCGCATGCGAAGAAATTACAGGCAAAATTGGCTCTTGCTTTGTGCATGGCCAGATTGCCGTATGTAAACATCCAGGCGACCGGCCGTTTATTCGTTTTGCTGTATATATCCGTTTTATAACGCATCCTTTCAAAAGCCTGCGTGCCGCGATAGAGCTTGATAGTATCAATCTCCGCTTTGTCTGAAGTTTTATCATCTTCAGTAAACACCTGATAACCAGGATCTCCATCCACTCTGTCATTCACATTGGGATATTGATTGGTCCCAAGAAAAATTTCTTTGCGGTTGGCAATATTGGCATCCCGTTTGGCTGCACTTTTTTTGATCGCCTGTTGGATGGTTCCATTCTTCAGTGATTCAATAAATCCTCCTTCATCCTGAATACTGAGGAAAAGTTTCCATGACTCGTCCATCAGCGATTTAGTAAGGTTTTCAATATAATATGAACCGGCTGCCGGGTCTGAAATTTTATCGAGATAGGATTCCTCCTTCAGAATAAGCTGTTGATTCCGGGCAATTCTTTCAGAAAAATCAGTGGGTTTCTCGAAAGCTGTATTATAAGGCAATACGGTGAAAGAATTTACCCCCCCCAGAATGGCTGACATACTTCCGGTTGTTGTACGAAGCATATTGACATATGGATCATACAAACTCAGGTTCCATGAAGCATTGCGGGCATGAATATCCATTTTGCAATGGCTGGCATCATCAATTCCGTAAGCATTCACAATATTGGCCCAAAGCAAACGATATGCTCTGAATTTTGCGATTTCCATGAAATAGTTTGAGCCAGCTGCGAGACTGAATTTCATTTTCGGGGCAATTTCTGAAGCAGAAAGCTTTTTCTCGGTCAGTCGGGTCATGTATTCTGCGCCAAGTGCCAGCGTAAATGCCATTTCCTGAACAGTATCTGCTCCGGCATTGGTGAAAATATGACCATTAACACCTATTACTCTGAATTCAGGTAATTTAGCTGATGACCTTACGAGATCTGCGGCAAGCTGCATATCCTCTTCCATAGATTTATACCATACACCTCTCCTTGAGAAACGAGCTACAGGATCGTAATTTACTGACCCTCTGATACTTTCATAGGAACGATTGTATTTTGTGATGAGCTTGAGATAATTTTCAACCAAGTGTTTAGGTTCAGCCACATGTGTGAAATTGATTTCAGCTATATCTGCCCGTACATTTTTAAGAAGCGCATCCAATGTCTCGATGGTAAAATCTTTCCGATTTCCCAACTCAAATCCCAGAGAATCAACTCCTTTCATTAATATTTCGAGTGCTTTCCGATTGGCTTCGGCTATATCATCAGCTTTGACTTCCTGACGGACAAGCCAGACATTTCCAGCAGTCTGGTTTCCCCTCACATAGGGATAACTGCCCGGCAAAGATTTCAGCCATTGGATTGTGTTCAGGTCTTCCGAACGATAATAGGGTTTTACTACAAATCCTTCATTGGTTTGCCACAAAAGCTGTTTTGCATAGTCAGCACCCTTCAGGTCTTTCTGTATCAGTGCTTCCCAGGCCTCGGTTGTTACGGCCGGAAACTGATCGAACAGTTTCTCTTTCTGGTTCTCCATAGTTTATTATTTTGAATATTTCCGGTTGAAAACGACATCCGGATGAACATGCAAATATACGAATTATCGTCTGACAGGCTGGTAAGTCCGAATAATTGTTAAATAATTAACAAGATGACAGGGCATAAAAAAAGCATCCCTCAGAACGGGATGCTTTTCCTAAATATTTCATTATCAAGATCAATCTACCATTAAAACCAAATACTTCGATGCACTCCAGAAATCATCCGGATGTAGAATCTTCAGACTATCAATGGTTTTTGCTCCAATAAACTCATAACTTCCGGTTGGGTGAACACTTAAAAGTTTTGGTTTTTTACTGAAAACAGGAAGTGATTTCAGTTCGCGCAAATCAACCTGGGTGAAGAGTGATTTATCAAAATCGCTGCTGACTTTTCTGGTTTTGCCAATACCGACAAATCCACCGTCTTTGGTTACAATATTCTTTTCCTGAAGCGATTTACGTGTTCCGATGATATAATAAACAGTATTCTTTTCAATGATCTGAGCCTCGATAGTAGCAGTTTTTTCCTTGTTTACTTCGCCAGCTTTGTTCAGGTTTGTTTCCAGATCATTGATCTGTAAGTTTTTACGACCAAGTTCTTCTTTCAAAAGTGCAATTTCTGCGTCTTTTTCAGCGATTACAATGTTCAGGTTCTCGATCATTTTTTCAAGTTCAGCATTTTTCTTGCCGGAAGCTTTCAACTGACTGCGCAGATTTTCAACCATCTGTTTGTTCTTCTGCAAAAGTTCGTTGATTGCAGCGATATCACTATTGATCTGAGCTTCATAACTTTTGCGCTCTTCCATACTCCCTGAAGATTGCTCGGAAATGATTTTTTCCTTCTGTTTTACCTGATCCAAATTCGATTGAATTGAATTGAAAGCGCTTACATAAGACATGGTTACATTGTCTTTTTCGGCACCAACATTCTTTAAACTATCAGCAACAGCATTCAGACGAGCAATTTCAACTTTGTATTTCTTAGTACAACCAGTTGATAATAAAGCGACTACTGACAAAAACAAAACAAATGATGTTATCTTTTTCATGGTTTTATGTAATTTTAATTTGACTGCTAAATTAATCATTATCAATGTGAATAACGCTCAAATGCCAAGATTTATTTGATTCACCATACAGAAATTCATATTGGCAAATCATCTTACCTTTACGGCATGGAAAAAAATAAACCCGCTTACCCCATTCTCAGCCTGATTAAAGGCAAAGAAGGCGCAGTAAAACGATTTCATCCCTGGATTTTTTCGGGTGCAATCAAACAGATTCCAAAAAATATTGAAGCAGGCTCTTTGGTATATGTTTCTGATTTTCAAGGTATTATTATTGGAACTGGTATGTACGAAACTGACACTATTGCCGTAAAACTGCTCGATTTCAAGGAAACAGAAATAAATCAGGAATTCTGGAATTCACGGCTGGCATCTGCCTATAGTTTACGAAAATCGCTTGGACTGATTTCCAATGCGAACACTACTGCCTATCGATTGGTGCATTCTGAAGGTGATCAGTTACCGGGTCTTATCGTGGATATCTATGGCGCAACTGCTGTAATCCAAACGCAGACAACAGGTATGTCGCTTCATGTTGAAGCCATTCGTGATGCGGTACTCGCCATTTCAGAAAATACGATTGATTCTGTATTCTGGAAAAAACCAAAAGTGATGACCGGAGCCGCAAACCAACGTGAAGGTGAAGGATATCTCACTGGAAATCAAAGCAATCCTGAAATTCTGGAAAACGGAATGCACTTCAATATCGACATTGAAACCGGACAAAAAACCGGATTTTTCCTTGATCAGCGTGATAACCGCTTGCTATTGAAAAGTCTTTCTGCTGGCCGGAGAGTACTGAATACTTTTTCATACAGTGGCGGATTCTCGGTAGCGGCACTGCTTGGTGGTGCAAAAAATGTTGTTTCAGTCGACAGTTCACAAACTGCTATTGATTTGTGCGACAAGAACATACTCCTGAATGGATTTGGAACCGAACAACATACCTCGGTTACTGCTGATGCAAAAAGGTATCTGCAGGAAATGCCCGAATCAGCCTTTGATTTCATGGTTCTGGACCCGCCGGCTTTTGCAAAAAATCATCATAACAGGCACAAGGGTTTGCTGGGATACAAATTCATTAATTGGGAAGCAATCCGTAAAATCGCACCAGGCGGACTTCTGTTCACCTTCAGCTGTTCTCAGGCCATCGATCCGGCATCGTTTCAAAGTATTGTGATGGCAGCTGCCATCGAGGCTGGACGAAAGGTGAAAATCCTCTATACGCTTTCGCAACCTCCGGATCATCCCGTCAGTATTTTCCATCCTGAAGGGGCCTATCTCAAAGGCCTTGTTCTTGAAGTCGAATAGCCTTTAAAACCACACTATACAAAGAAACCAAGTTCAAGATTACGTCCTTAACTTTAATTATATAAACAAATTAATCGTAGGTTTGCCCAACTTTGAACCACTTAAAATTATGTCTATGAAACGTTTTTTATCGATTCTTTTTGGTCTGTTACTGTTTATGAATGTTCAGTCACAGACACTTGTTTCAACCAGTCCACAGCTTAAAAATGCCGTTTTGGAAGAATATACTGGTATTCACTGCGTATATTGTCCTGAGGGTCACGCTATTGCAGCAGCAATTCTGGAAAATAATCCTGGCAGGGCGGTTGCGATTGCCATTCATCAGGGAAGTTTTGCCGTTCCAAGCGGATCCGAACCCGATTATCGTACTCCATGGGGAAATGCGCTCGCAACCCAGGGAGGCATCAACAGTTATCCCAGTGGAACAGTGAACCGTCACCTGTTTACAGGTAATGTAACCGGAATGGGACGCGGTGACTGGACTTCAAAATGCAATGAAATCATGGCTGAAAGTTCACCAGTTAACGTTGGTGTTGAGAGCAGCTACAATGAATCAACAAGCGAATTAACCATCCATGTAGAACTATATTATACTTCAGACGCTGCAGAAGCCAGCAATTTCATCAATGTTGCCTTGCTTCAGGATCATGTTTTCGGTCCTCAAACAGGTGGCGGAGCCGGAAACAATTATGAACATATGCATATGCTCCGCGATCTGATTACAGGTCAGTGGGGTGAAGAAATATTCACAACCACAACAGGCTCATTCGTTGATAAAACTTATGTTTATACAGTTCCTGAAGCAGTGAATGCCATTCCGGTTGTTGTCGAAGATTGCCAGATTGCGGTATTTGTCACCGAAACCCATCAGGAAATTCTTTCGGGAGATGTTGTGGATGCCATCGGCGGAACAAACCAGTTCATTGGTAGTCTGAGCATTGGTGAGAACGAAGATTTTCAGGCATTTACTGATGTAGTTCCTATGATTTACAATGTTACTGTTAACAGCAATCTGTCAGGAGATCAGGATTTTGTAATATCATTAACTTCTGAAGATGCTCCAGCCAATTGGTCAGCTTCTTTTGTAATCAATGGTCAGACATACCAAGATGGCGCTACTGTAACGCTGCCATTTCATACAGATGTACCGGTCGAAGTTCAGATTACTCCTGATGCGACGCCAGCTTTGTCCAATTATTCACTGAGTTTAAGTTCGGTAAATGTTCCGAATGCCCCAACAAAATATCTCGATCTATATGCGATTGCAGGAGTTGAGAATTTGGTTGTATATGCCACCGGAGGACCAGAAGCAGCAAGTTTTCAGGATTTATACCTGAATGGTTTAACAGCAGCCGGATGCGAAACACTTGGTTCAACAAGTACAGATATTATGCTCAAGGGTCTTAATGCACAAGCCATGACCGGAGTTAGAAATATTTATCTCAATATTGCCTGGACTTTCCCTGCCCTTACAATTTCTCAGCTCGAGGCTGTAAAAGCCTTCATGAATAATGGCGGTAATGTTTTGATTGCCGGTCAGGATATCGGATGGGATTTCATGAGTGGTGATGCTGCCGGACACGGTTCCCCGGAAGCAACAGATTTTTACAATAACTATCTGCATGCCAATTATGTAAGTGACGGAACAACAGCCAACAACCTGTTCATTGCCGAAAGCACAGACGAAGTCTACGGACTTATTCCCCAATCATCGGTGGTAGATATGTACAGTGGAAATATGTATCCTGAACAGATTACTGCGACAGCAGGTGGTTTGCAATCATTCTATTATAACGCTGCCAAAACAAAATGCGGCGCTGTGAGAGCAGAAACTGAAACATATAAAGTGGTTTATTTTGGTGTTGGTTTGGAAATGATTTCCAATACCGATGTCAGAAACCAGATACTTGGAGCTACCTTCAACTGGTTCGATATAGGAGTTGGAACAAATGATCAGATAATCTCGGAATCTGGTACCCGGATTTTCCCCAATCCAAATGCAATCGGAAAACTTTCAATTACCGGTCCTGAGGAATTTCTTTCTACCGAAATTATTGATGTCACCGGTAAAACAGTTCTGAGTTTTGGAAAAAACTATAATCAATCCCTGGATATCAGTTCATTAAAAAGCGGACTCTATTTCGTGAAAACAATAACCAATAAAGGTCTGGAAATCAATAAACTGACTGTGAAATAAGGATTTATAAAATTTCGAAAGGGTCGGCGTCGAAAGATTGTCCGGCCTTTTTTATTTCTCCGTCCTGAGAATTTTCTGAATAACGGAGGTAGTTGAATACCCTTCAACAAGATCAATGGTTTCAACATGGCCAGCTTTTGCGGTCACAATGTCGTAACCAACCACATCTTCGGCACGGTAATCCTTGCCTTTTACAAGAATATCAGGCTGAACGAAGCGAATGAGCTCATACGGAGTTTCTTCATCAAATAAAACAACCGCATCCACAAACTGCATCGAAGCCATCAGGAAACTGCGTGAACGTTCATCTGTAATGGGTCGGTCAGCACCTTTGATCCTGCTTACAGAAGCGTCTGTATTCAGTCCAACAACCAGGACATCTCCGAGATTAGCCGCTTTACTCAGATAATCGGCATGACCCAGATGAAGAATATCGAAACAGCCATTTGTGAATACAATGGTTTTCTTCTGTTTACGCCAGCTTTCGAGAAGCAGACCCAAACTTTCCATCGTGTGGATTTTCGATTTAACCTGTTCAGTCTTTGTCATTGAGTGGCGGTTTTTGATCCACAAAAAACAGGATGAAATAAGCAAGTCCACCTACAACAATATGCAGAAGGGATTGCATCGCATGCGTAATCACAACAAAAGAGCCTGCGGCTGTCGGATCGACAAGATACAACTCAACCAAAACAGCCTTACCGATAAAGTGATATGCCCCGATTCCGCCCGGAACAGGAGCAACAATTCCCAGACTTCCAATAGCCAGAAAAGTAATACAGGCCATAAAACTCAGATGACTGGTTTCGGGAAGCATGAAAAAAGGGAAATAGATCATCAATGCATAAAACAACCAGATCATAAAGGTATACAGCATGAAAAGCCATTTATGCTCCATTTTTCTGATGGTGGTGATTCCTTCTAAAAAGCCTTTCATCATCTCTTCAAATTTATGATATACAGGCAGTTCCTTAAAATGGTGATGATATTTATAACGCAAATACAACAGGATTCCGGCCATCAGCATAAAGATGGCAGCCAGAACAACCAAGGTAATTGAATTATTGACCAGAGACTGGATAAAAGGGGCTATCATGCGTGAAACAAAATCTCCCAGAAACCCCCATTGAAAGAAAAGCACACCAAAAAGCATGATTATCAACACCATCATATCAAAAATTCTTTCCGAAATAACCGATCCGAACAAGGCATTGAAGGGAATCTTTTCTTTTCGTGATAATACTCCGCAACGCATCACTTCCCCCATCCGCGGAACAGCGGTATTCGCCATATAACCTATGAAAACGGCATAAAAAGTTGTCGACGGCCGGGTTTTATAACCAAGACTGTTAATCAGAATATTCCATCTGAGCGCCCTGAAAAAATGTGCAAAAAACGCACTGATTACTGCAAGTAAAATCCAGAAATAATCTGCCTCAAGCATGGATGCCCATACGTCTTTCAGATCGAGTTTTCGAAAACTCAGCCAAAGCAGAAACACGCCTAAGGCCAGGAAAAGAAGGTATTTTACAATATTCAAGATCAGCTTTTTCAAAATCAGTGGCTGATTTTATTGTTCTCGTCGGGAAATATAATGGTGGGTTTGTGTGATTTGGCTTCCTCAAAATCCATACTGGCATAGGAAACAATGATGATATGATCGCCTACAGCAGCTTTGCGGGCGGCGGCTCCGTTGAGTGAGATCATTCCACTTCCACGCTTGCCTTTGATGATATAGGTTGCCAATCGCTCGCCGTTTGTGATATTGTAAATATTCACTTTTTCGTTTTCGATCATATTGGCAGCATCCATCAAATCCTCATCAATAGCAATGCTTCCGATATAATTCAGGTCAGCCTGCATGATGGTGGCTCGGTGTATCTTCGATTTCAAAACTTCAATATTCATCCGGCTTGGTCTTCGTTAAAAAACGTCGGCAAAGATACTAAAAAATTCTCATATTGTCGATCAGTCGCACGCTGCCCAGGAAAACAGCGATAAAGATGAGCGCCCCATGTGCATCATTCCAATGTATAACTGATTGTAAATGTTTATCTTCAGCGATTTCAACATAATCAATTTTAAATTCCGGACGGGATTTGAACTTCTCCAAAACCCAGTTTTTCATCTCTTCCGGACTTAAAACTTTATTCAACACAACTGCTTTACGCAGTGTTTGATGGATAAACGGAGCAATAAAGCGTTCATTTTCGTTTAGTCGCATATTTCTTGAACTCATTGCCAATCCATCAGGCTCACGCACAATGGGACAAGGCACAATTTCAACTTTCATCGCTAACTGCTTAACAAGTAGCTGAATGATAGCCAGTTGCTGAAAATCTTTTTCACCAAAATAGGCTTTATCCGCTTCTACAATTTCAAAGAGCTTTCGCACAACTACTGCAACTCCATTGAAATGACCCGGACGTGCTGCACCTTCCATCACATTGGCCAATGCTCCGAATTCGTAAGTATCTGTAGCAGGTTCAGGATACATTTCCTTTTCGTCGGGCGCAAATACAATATCACAACCCACGGTTTCGAGCATTGCAACGTCCTGATCGAGCATTCGCGGATATTTTTTCAGATCCTCGGGATTGTTAAACTGAATTGGGTTCACAAAGATACTGACTACCAGTACATTATTCTCGGCTTTTGCCCGTCGCATCAGTTGAAGATGTCCTTCGTGAAGGGCTCCCATTGTAGGAACAAAACCAATGTTTCTGCCTTCCAGTCGTGCTTGTGCAAGCCAGGTTCTGCATTGGCTAATGCTTGAAATAATTTCAGTCATATTGAATTTTCAAAAGTATTTACAGGTGCTAAAACTCATGCTGGGCTTTCGCCGGTCTGCGGCAAATTTCGAGCAAATCCTTTTCCAGCGTAGTTTTAGGTGTTTCAATAATCCGGCCGATTTCTATTTCATGCTTGTAAATAATGAATGTCGGAACACGGGTAACTCCATATACAGTTACATCGAGATCGCGGGCAAGTTTTTGAGAATCAACACCAATCATCGAACAACGATCATCAGAAACACCCACCTGATCAAGCACTTTCAGAAAACGTGGAATCTGCTCCTTGCTATCTCCGCACCAGGTTGCCATGATCACAACAATCTGGATGTCAACCATGGCCTTTTTCAACTCTTCTATAATACCAACTTCCGGGAGATAAGCCGGATATTCGCTGGCATACGACTCAGCAAATTCACCTGTTTGCAAGCCCTGCCGATCGATAAAATCGACCATTACAGAACGGTTTCTGACCGAATCACGTACGATGGTATTGATACTCTGCGAAAATCCTGACAGACTCAAAGTGATGAATAACAGTAAGATAGATATACGGGACATAATTGAAGATTTATTGTTTACTTTTACAATGCCTTAACAAATGTAAAACGATTCTCTTCATGACCCAAATTAAAGACAAAACTATACTGATTACAGGCGGTGCTTCAGGAATCGGTAAGCTGATGGCAGGAATGGTTCTCGAAAAAGGGGCTAAAAAAGTCATTATCTGGGATATCAACGAAAAGATGATGGATCTGTTTGCCAACGAACGAAATGATCAGCGGCTTCAATTACAGAAAGTTGATATTTCTGATGGCGTTTCTATTGAAAAAGCCATGAACGCATCCTTTGACGCGAATTTTCCACCCGACATCATAATTTTAAACGCAGGAATCGTCATTGGGAAATTCTTTCAGGAGCACACAACTTCTGAAATTGAAAAAACCATTGGCGTAAATGTTTTGGGTTGCCTGCTGACTGCCAGAGCATTTCTTCCAGCGATGATCAAAAGAGGCAGCGGACACATCATCACTATCGCGTCTGCAGCCGGAATGATCGCCAATCCGCGGATGGCAGTGTATGCAGCTAGCAAATGGGCCGTTTTAGGCTGGAGCGAATCGCTGCGCCTCGAAATGGAAAATTTAAAAACAGGCATCAAAATCACCACGGTGACTCCAAGTTATATCAATACTGGCATGTTTGATGGCGCCAAAGTGAATTTTCTGCTCCCCAACCTCACACCTAAAAAAGCTGCCCTTAAAATCATGCATGGCATAGAAAAGAACTGGATTTTTGTTCGTATGCCAGCGTTGGTCTATCTAGTTCCCTTCCTGAAAGGCATTTTACCCGCCCGCTGGTTCGATGTACTGATTGGAAAAGGCTTAGGGGTTTACGACTCGATGAGTGGATTTAAAGGACGTTCATAATTTTTCATCCATGAATAATTCATTACAACCCATTGATCCATGGGGAATTACCTTCTCTGATCAAATTGATGATGAGGAATTGTACAAACGTGTGACATTGTTTATTTATGAGCTTTTGCAGCATGAATTCGAAAAACTTTGCTCACTCATGTACCGGCATGATGTGAACGAACGCTTGTTCGACCAGGCACTTATGCTTGAAAATGATGAGGAACGAGCCAAAGCCATTGCCCGACTGGTGATTGAACGCGAAATGCAAAAAGCGAAAACCAGAAAAATGTATTCCGATTTTAAAAACCGGAGTAGCCTTAAAGGAAAATCAAGTAATTAACTTGCTGTTTTCCTAATGGTTAGAAATATATTTCTTATATTTTAAGTTTAATAACCAATAAAAAAAACCGCCCGGAGGCGGTTCTTTTTTTTACGCTTGTTTTAGGCAATCGCAATCTGTCTGTCGATATTCACCTTGGCATCTTCGCGTTTTGGCAGTGCCAGTTTCAGAATTCCGTTTTCGTAATCAGCCTTGATCTTATCGAGGTCGATCGATTTTGGAAGGCTGAACGAACGGGTGAATGTACCGAAAGCAAACTCTCTGCGGGTGAAGCTTCCTTTTTTTTCTTCTGTTTCAACTTTGTTTTCGGCCGAGATGGTCAGAACCTGGTTGTTGAGCCTGATTTTGAAATCATCTTTTTTCATGCCTGGTGCAGCCATCTCAAGCGCAAATCCTTCTTCGGTTTCCCGGATGTTGACGGATGGAATCTGACCGGTAAAATCTTCGTTGCGGAAGAGTAAATTGCGGTCAAAATCTTCGAAAAGTTCTGAAAGCATGTTGTTGAAACGTGGGCCGTTGTTAAATCTGATTAAGTTCATGGTTTAAGTCTCCTATTTTTTAAGTGATTAATTGTAATGTTTACAATTCAGGCTTTCTCAAGGATTGTACCAATTCCAGAAAAATCACTTCTTAAACAAAAAATACTGCTATTATGTCATGATAAATTGCAATGCGCATGTCATTATGTCATATTATGAAATATGTTTCCGTATATATGCCTGATTAAATGCGCTTTATGATTTTACATAAAATTAACGGTGTTTTAAAATTCTGTTCCAAGCTTAATGTTACTTTTGTCTTTTAGCCCAACTCCTTATGGAAGACTACAGTTCGAAAGTAAAACCGACACGGGTGATATATCCCGTTTTGATCGGTTTGGCGGCGGCGAGTTGGTTGCTCATCAGAAATTTCGACAAAGATGCCTTTGGATTCGTTACCTGGACCTGGGCAGCAGCTCTTTGGCTGCTTGTTGCAATGCTAATGATGATTCTGCGCGATCTGGCATATATTATCCGTATCAGAGTGCTTACCGACGGACAGCTTTCCTGGAAACAGGCCTTTCATGTAATCATGCTTTGGGAATTCAGTTCGGCTGTATCGCCTTCAGTTGTAGGAGGTGCTGGTCCGGCCATCTATTTTCTGTATAAAGAAGGTTTAAATTCAGGCAAAAGCACTGCCGTCGTTCTTACTTCCATCTTTCTCGATGAACTGTTTTTTGTGCTGCTGGTCCCGCTGATGTACTGGATTTTTCAGGATCATATTTTTCCGATCGATAGCTACGGCATGGCGACCGAAATACAATGGATGCTGATTTTCGGATATATCGTTATTCTGGTGTATACGCTTTTACTTGCTTATGCCCTCTTTATCAATCCTTACTCTTTCAAATGGCTGATTTCGAGAATATTCATGATTCCCGGACTTCGGAAAAGGAGATTGCGCGCACGTAAACTGGCCAACCAACTTATTCTGACTTCTCAGCAGATAAAAGGTAAATCCATTTTTTACTGGATGAAAGCCTTTTTCAGCACTTCGATCTCCTGGTTTGCACGTTACGGTGTAGTGAATTTCATCTTTATGGCTTTCTTTTTCAATACTTTGGGTATTTTTGAAAACGCATTGATCATCGGAAGACAGCTCACCATGTGGATCATTTTGCTCGTGAGTCCGACTCCGGGCGGTAGCGGAGTTGCCGAATTGATTTTCTCCGATTTTCTGGGTGACCTCATCCCGAATATCGCCTACGCAGTGCCATTGGCTTTGCTATGGCGCCTTATTTCGTATTATCCTTATCTTTTCATCGGAGCCTTTATCCTTCCGGGATGGATCAAAAAGGTGTATTTACGCTCGCGTCTTCACAAAAAGGCCCATTAAATAGTTCAACTCGAACACTTTACAGCAATTTGAACTTCATTCAGCATAATTCTTTACTTTTGTCCTGAATAAATTCCATCGCCCGTGCAAGCATCGATCAGCATTGTCATTCCGGCATTTAACGAAGAAAAAGGTATCCGTCCAGGACTGGAACGCATCATTGAGATGGGTTTCCACGAAAAATATGAAGTGATTTATATCGATGATGGTTCAACCGACGATACTTTCAAGATTATTAGCCAGTATCCGGTGAAATGCTACCGCCATTTTGTGAACAAAGGTTACGGAGCCGCCCTGAAAACCGGCATTCGCAAAGCCAAAGGCGATAAAATTGTGATTCTCGACAGCGACGGACAACACGATCCGAAATACATCGATCAGTTGATCAGTATGTTGGAAAATTACGATATGGTGATTGGCGAACGCACCGACGATTCGTTTCAGGTGAAACGCCGCCAAAAAGGAAAAAGATTGATCCGCCTTGTGGGCGAACATCTGGTTGAACAGAAACTTCCGGATTATAACTCGGGTTTCCGTGGCTTCGACCGAAAACTCATCAGCGAGATGCTGCACATCATGCCCAATGGATTCTCATTTTCAACCACTTCCACCCTTGCTTTTCTGAAAGAAGGCTATACCATTGGCACTTTTCCGATTGTGGTGGAAGAACGTGTAGGACGCTCTTCGAATGTTAAATTCGTAAAAGACGGTTCTAAAACCATGTTGTTACTGATTCGTATCATCATGTTATTCAATCCTTTAAAGATATTTTTTCCGGCCAGCGTATGGATGTTGCTGATCGGAAGTGGCTGGGGTGTTGCCGGATATTTCATTGCCGGACGATTCCCCAACTCTGCTGTTCTGGTGGTGATAATGGGGATGTTCATCTTTTTCATCGGCTTGCTGGCCGATCAGATTGCCTTGCTGAACCGCGCAAAACGCTGATATGAGCAGATACGAAGCATCTAATCACAAAAATAACTGGACCGACCGCGATGTGGAAGCACATTGGGACCGGGTATCGAATATTTATATCAGCGAGAACAACAAGGTCAAGAATGCGCATGATCAGCGCTTTAACGAAAGTCTGAAACATCTTCAAACTGAAACCGCCCGCAACATATTGAATATCACCAGCCGCGACGCTGAAGCGGATGTTTTTCTCAAAAAAGCCAATCCAAAAGTAAGCGTCACCCATGCTGAAATTTCTAGCGGACTGATGCGTGAAGCGGCAAAAATCCATCCGGAAGCACTTCAGGTGAAAATCAGCACTTATTCAGAACTCCCGTTTCAAACAGCTCAATACGACCATGTTCTGAGTCTGGAAACCCTTGAACATGCCGCTGATCCAATTGCATTTCTGAGTGAACTTCATCGGGTAAGCACGGATGACGCACGAATGGTATTAAGCTGTCCGCCAGCAACCAGCGAAATTCCTTACCGGATTTTTACCGCGCTTTTTGGTGGTCATGGCGAAGGTCCGCATCGTTTCCCTTCGAGTGAAGAGGTGAAGGTAATGTTCCGAAAAACGGGATGGAAGCTCATGCTGCACAAAGGAACAGTATTGATCCCTGTTGGACCTGCATTCATACAGCAGGCAGGTGAAAGATTTATCGATGCATTTCAGGGCAGTTTGCTCGCCGAATGCGGAATCCGTCAGTTTTATGTCTGTGAAAAGTATTGATCGTCTGCAGGATGTGATGCGTTCGGAGCTCTGCAACCGTTGCGGAAGCTGTGTCGGACTATCGGAAGGCAAAATCCGCTTTTCGGATAAAACAGGCAAATACCTTCCACAAATCATCGAAGCTGTTGATGATGAAATGGCCGAAACTCTTTGGAATGCGTGTAGTGGTAAATCTTTTGATTTTCCGGCTTACCAGAAAGAGTTTTTTTCTGAAAGTCCACATTTCAACCTTTTCACCGGACCTTATTTCCGCATCGGAATCGGTCATGCCAATACACCGGAAATACGCAGTAAAGGCGCTTCCGGCGGAATCATCAGTTCGGTTCTGATCTGGCTTCTGGAGAAAAAAAAGATAGATGGAGCCGTGGTTTTGGGAATGAATCCGAAAGAACCCTGGCTCACACAGGCTTTCATCGCCAACAGCCGCGAACAGATTCTCGAAGCAGCCCAAAGCAAATATATCATCAGTTCGAACAACGATATTTTGCCTGAAATAGCTGCTTTTGAAGGAAAGCTGGCTTATGTGGGTCTTCCCGGACAGGTTCAGTCGATCAGAAAACTGCAGCGGATGAAACATCCTTCCGTCAGGAATATCGAATATATTTTCGGGCCGTTTTATGGCAACACCTTGCATTTCAGTTCAATCAGGAGTTTTCTGAAAACCTATAAAGCAGGGAAATACACCGAAATCGAAAAACTCTATTTCCGCTACGGTGAATGGCCCGGCAATATGCGCATCGAAATGAAAAGCGGTCGTGTGATCGAACTCAAAAAGTTTCACGCCAATTATCTGATTCCTTTCCATATTTTGCGTAACAGCCTGTACTGCACCGATTTCACCAACGAATTCACCGATCTTTCGGGTGGCGATGCCTGGGCTCCGGTGTATGAGGAACGTGGCAAAGGTTTTTCGATGATCATCAGTCGCTCGGCTAAAGGTGACCAGATTCTGTCGGAAATGATGGCCGAAGGTGCACTTACTTGCAACGAAATTGACGAAGCCGAAGCCATCCGGATGCACTCGCATGGCTACGATTTCAAGAAACGTGGTGGTTTCATCCGCATTCAATTCAGGAAATGGACCGGAAGGTCGGTTCCGGATTACGGCTATACGATCGGGCATTTCACTTTTTCGCGCTATCTGATGGAAATCATCATCAGCACGATGTTTATCCTGCTGAGTCTGGCGCCATCGCGCTGGCTGGTTGAACAGTTTTCGCCAAAATTTGTCGGGAATCTGTTCGAACGCACCCGCACCCTCTGGAAAAAATCGACCCATTCCATCAAACGAAAAGATTTGTGATCCCATGAAAAAAAGTCAGATCAACCTCCTGATCAAGATTGCCGGATCGCTGCTCATCCTGTTTGTGCTATTCAAATTCATCAAATTCGACACAGATTCCTTTCTTAAAACACTGAAAGAAATACAATTGCCACTTTTCCTCGCTTCGCTGAGCGGAGTGATCATTGTGCTGGGAATCAAGAGTTTTCGCTGGCATCTGATCCTGAAACGCGACGGAATGAAATACAGTCCCGGACTGTCGTTTGGCGCTTATATGGCTTCGTTTACCATCGGCCTGATTACGCCCGGACGGATTGGCGAAATTGCGCGTTTATATTACCTCCGGCAAAAGAATGATATTGATTTTACCGCCGCTTTCCGGACGATCGTGATCGACAGGATTTTCGATCTGGGTGTGCTGGTTTTACTAGGTTTTGCAGCGCTTTTATTTTATTCATTTCCAGGAACTTTGCCGGCAATCGGATATATTGGTGTGGCTGTCGTTCTCTTTTTTATAGCGCTTTTTACCGGTACCATTATCATAAAAAAAATCGCTTCATCTGAAAAATTCAATAAAAACCCGGTTATTCAATTTATTGCAGGCTGCCTCTCAGCTTCTTCCGACCGCTATGCTCTTGTGTTGTGGCTGATTACCCTGCTGGCTTATCTGGCTTTCTATGGCGCCATTTCGCTGATTTTTCTTTCGCTGGGAATCGAAATGCCGATTGCGGATATTGCACTGATCCTGAGTGTGGTTGGACTTGCCACCATTCTTCCAATTTCCTTTGCCGGCTTTGGCACACGCGAAATGAGTCTGGTTTATCTTTTATCGATGTATGGCATCAGCAGCGAGACGGCCATCTCGTTTTCGCTGCTTCAGTTTACTGCCTTTTTCCTGTGGGGAGGTATTATCGGACTGATTTTCTGGCTCTTGATGCCCATTTCGATGGACAAAATCAAAGAGGACAGCGCTGCCTTGAAAGG
>CAZVKW010000041.1:19234-24920 GCA_964627945.1 uncultured Lentimicrobiaceae bacterium | reverse complement strand
ACTTTATTTCCTTTTGCACCTTTACGATCGGATCAGAAACGGCATTTTCATCCACGACAACATCCTTTGGCATGGGAATTTTCCGATGGAAAGTACTATCGGTGGTATGAGAAACTTTATCTGTAATTTTAGTTTCCTCTTTGATTATCAAAGGCTTATTTGGTTTGTCTTCTTGTATTTGAGTCTTGTTTACCGGAATTGAATCGAATTTCTCAGCTACTGTAACCGGAATCGGGATGTATTTCCCTTTTGTTATTGTATCCTGAGATTGAATATGAATTTTCTGAATTTTTTCTTTTGGAATCGTTGTTTCTGAAACTTTTTCATTGCCTGCGATCTGTTGCTTATAAGGTAAATTGGATTCTGATTTTGACGAATGAGAAGAAGTATCAGGAAGCAAAGGACTGGCTTCACTCCCTGATATACTTACTTCGATAGTGGCAGGTGTGACGGTTGTTTCAGGATTTACCTTTGACAACTGCCAGATAATCAGTCCGGTAATGGTAGCAACCAAAACCGTATAGATCAGACCCGATCCGTTGAAATGACGGAAAAACGGCTTCCTGTGACTGACGATATGCTGATGCACCTTGTCAATCTCCTGTTCCGTGAACTTTTGAGGCAGGCTCTCCAGCTTTTTCCGCATGAGCTCGTCAAATTGCCCGGTTTTCATTTTAATGTAGAGTTATTTGCATACGCAACATTGGTTAAAGAATTCATTTTAAGTATCATCGATTGCAGTTTGAGTCTGGCATCCTGCAGATTCGATTTTGAGGTTCCTTCTTTGATATGTAGTTTTTCAGCAATTTCTTTGTGTGAATATCCATCGATCACGAACATCGTAAAGACCATCCGGTAAACAGGACTGAGTTTGCGAACCAGCTCCAAAATCTCTTCAGCCGAAATATTGCTGATAGCATCTTCTGTAACACTAGCAATATCAGGAATTTCCATTCTTACGCTGACTGGCTGATTCAGACTCCGACGATAATAATCAATCGACGTATTCACAACAATGGTCCTCAACCAGGCCTTAAACGCATATTTTGGATCGTATTGACCAAGCTTATTGAACACTTTCAGAAAGCTGTCGTTCAATATTTCTTCGGCATCTTCATCACTGGAGGCATACCGGCGACTGATATTTTTGGCAAAACCGTAATGCTCCCTGATCAGGGTTTTCTGCGCTTGCGGTTCGTTGCGCAGACAGGCGGCAATCAGATTCGCCTGTTCGCCATTATCGGATGAGTTGTGCCGGCCGAATAATTTCATGACAATATCCGCCTCCTGTCAGTCGTAACAGGGAATAATGGAGATTTTTTCTCTATTCTGTTTTCAGATAGCACTATTCCGATCAAAATCTATTCATTTCCTAATACGTAACTTATCTATTTATGGTTGGGTGAAAAAAATAATTTTTTCTACCCCACCTGTTTCATCCCTTCTGCGTAATGGAGTTGTAATCAAAATTAATTAAATCCTTTTCTTATGAGAAAACAAATTTTTGTGTTGTTGCTGATTGTGGCCGGAATGATGGCCTGTAACAAGTCTGAAACCAGTTCGTCTGATATTAATCAAACGATCACTACTTCAGATGTTCCAACTTCGATTACAACTTATGTAAGCGAGAATTATCCGGATGCTACGATTGTTTCCACAATCAAAACATCTGATTTACCAACATCCTACCTTGTAACCTTGTCAACTGCAGAACAAATTTCATTCGACCACCAAGGAAACCGTTCTGATGATGGTCATCATCATTTTGGTGATGGGGATTCAATTTGTCATGGTCAGGGAAGTGGAATTCCGGTTGATTCTATACCGGCAGCTATAACTGATTATATTACTGCCAATTTCGCCGCTTATACGATCCGGCACGCCAAATACGACACCTTGTGTCAGTTTGGACCAGTTATCGCTGTGATTGTTTCGCAGGATACCTTGCAACCAATTAAACTGATTTTTGATGAAACATTTGCTTTTGTAGCAACTGCAAACAGGATCAAATCAACAGATATTCCTGTGTTAGTGACTGATTTCATAACAGCCAATTATGCCGATTATGCTTTGAGAAGAAAGGCTGAACTCTTTACTTTGACCGATAACACATTGCAATACAAGGCTTTCCTGCATGCTGATTCATTAGGACTTTCTGTTGTTGTTGGTGCTGATGGAGTTTTGATCTGTGAGGACCAAGTGCATATCGGCGGAGGTCATCATGGCGGAGGCGATGGTCATAACGGTGGTGGTCACAATGGTGGCGGACATCATGGTGGTGGCGATCATGGGAACGGTATTCCTGTTGATTCTCTTTCTGTTACCATAACAGATTATATTACAGCCAATTATGCTGCTTATACCATTAAAAGTGCAAATTACGATTCAACTTGTCAGTTTGGTAATGTTATCGAAGTGAAACTTGATGGTGAATCTCATACTCATTTGAACCTGCTTTTCAATACATTGGATACATTTCTTGCCGCTAAATCAGTCATCAACGCTTCTGATTTACCGGCGGTTATTACCGATGCAGTTGCAGTTTCCTATGCTGATTATACAATTGCCGATAAAGCTTCGTTACTCACGCTTGTTGATGGAAGTTTTCAATATAAAGTTGATCTTATAAAACATCATGCAAATCTGAAGGTCGTTTTCCTCGCTGATGCTGCTGTTGTTTGCGAAGAATAATTTTCAATTTTTTTCATATGTGAAAACGGGTTCCTTGTTCCGGGACCCGTTTTTTTTGATGCCAATAGAATCATGTTGAATAAAAAAACCGGGATATATTGTCCCGGTTTAATTATTTCTTAAAATGTAACTCAGAGAGTCGTAAATGTATTTCTACATCTTCTCCAATTCCTTGTATACCAATGCGCTGGCTCCGACAATTGGGGCGTCACCGCATTTAAGCTGAGAAGGAAGTACCTGAATTTTGTTTTTGAAAGTAGCCAGTAGGTTCGCCTCCATGCTGGCAATTGTGGGTTTGAAGATATAATCTCCGGCAGCTGTCGGACCTCCGAAAAGGAAAATAGCTTCCGGACTCAGGTGATGCGCCGTATTTGCCAAACCTTGTCCGAGCCATTTGCCGGTCAGTTCAAATACTTCCAATGCGATTTTATCACCCTTTTCGGCGGCTTCAAAAATCTCTTTTGAGTCAAGCTGATCGAAACTATAGCCTGCGAGCATGCTGGTGCTGGCATTATATTTTGACATCAGTTCGAATGCTGTACGCTTCATTCCCGGGGCTGAACAATAGGCTTCAAGATGACCAACTCCACCGCAACCGCAAAGGCGTCCGTCGGGGATAAGCACGGTATGTCCGCATTCACCTGCGAATCCGTCGTGGCCATAAACGAGATCGCCATTTACAACGATTCCACTTCCGACGCCTGTTCCAAGTGTGTACATCACGAAGTTTTTCATCCCTTTGGCACCACCATAAATCATTTCTCCTATAGCAGCTGCATTAGCATCATTGGTGATAGCCAGCGCTTTCAGATCTGGAAATTGCTCTCTGAGCAACTGAATCATGGGCACAACGCCTTTAAACGAAAGGTTTGGAGCTTGTTCGATCGTGCCAGTGTAATAATTTGCATTTGGTGCGCCGATTCCAATACCAAGGATATCGATATCTTCATTAATTTTCCTCAATGAATCGATCAGCCTGTGAATGGCTTTGCTGAGTTCTTCAATATAGAGTTTGATATCTCCATGTGCGGGTGTAAGTATATTGCACTTTACAAGTACATTGCCTTCTTTATCAACTACTCCGATAGCGGTATTTGTCCCTCCGATATCAACTCCGATAGCTACGTTTGTCATAATATATTAGAAGTTTTAGGCTTTGCGAATTTTGCTTCCTTTCATACCGAAGTAGACGATAAACAGATAGGCTGCGATCGGCACGATCAAGGCTGCATGAACACTGATGCTGTCGGTCAGAAGACCCATAATTAATGGAAGAACAGCTCCACCAACGATCATTGTATTAATAATACCAGATGCCATCGGAACTTCGCTGTTGTCGAGGTCTTTCACTCCCAATGCAAAGATATTTGGGAACATGATTGAGTTGAAGAAACCGATCGAAAGCAGTGCCCAGATTCCAAGATTGGCTGGCAGCATGATTGCTAATACCAAAAGTGCAACAGCAACCAGACCGAATACGCCAAGCGCTACATTGGCCTTGCCTTTGGCGATTAGCATAGCGAAGAAATTAAGGGTTGCAACTGCAAGGAAAATAAGTCCGTTTTCCGGTGCAGAAACAAAAGTAAGTACGCCATTCTGCATGGTGCTACTTGTTACCAGCCAACCCACGAAGAATGCGAAAATGATTACAAATACCGAGTAAGTATATTTTTTATTATTGGTCATTTCGCTAAGCATGATGGAACCCAGAAAACGTCCGACCATCGCACCGCCCCAATACATAGCAGCTAATTTAGCCGCTTCACCAAGTTCTTTTCCGCTATCACTCAGATATGGTACAATGGCTGTTGAAACACCTACTTCAGCACCAACATAACAAAAGATGGAGAATGCTCCTAAAAGAACGTGAGGGTATTTCCAAACGCTTTTACGACCTTCGGCAACTTCACCAACGGCAATCTCAGGCAGTTTAATGAAAAAGATGGCAATAGCAATCAGAACAACAACGGTTCCAATGAGCAGGAAAGGAGTCTGAACTGCTTTTGGTCCCATTGCAAGTGCCGCAGGAGTAAGTACCAAAACACCAACAATAAATGGTGCGATGGTGGTTGCCATACTGTTTAGGGCCTGTGTAAGATTTAGGCGAGATGAAGCGGTTTCCTGTGATCCAAGTACAGCAACATACGGATTTGCAGCTGTTTGCAGAAACACAACTCCGGTTGCCATGATAAATACAGCACCCAGGAAGAAAGGATAGGATGGAATGGCTACTGCCGGGTAGAAGAGGAAACTACCCAAACTGACCAATAAAAGTCCGATTATTACACCAAATTTGTAACCGGTTTTTTTAATAATTCTTCCACATAAAAATGAGAAAACAAAGTAGGCGAAGAAAAATACGCCGTTGACAAGGTTTGCCATGAAATTACTGAGGTCAAAAGTGGCTTGAACCTGATCTTTCAGAGCAATGTTAAAATTAGTAATAAAGCCGAAGATGAAAAAAATCATCGCCATCAGGGTCATTCCGACTTTCAAGGTACTTTTAGATTGTTGTTCCATTTTGTAATGTTTTGTTAGGTAAGATTAAAACCAGTTATTCCCAACCGATTCTCAACAAAAATAAAAAGAAATACAACATACTGCCTAGCTTTAGCCAATTTGATTTTTTTCCTGTTGTGACAGGCAAACCAATGCCATAGACTATCGCTGACTCATTCAAAAAATCAACATCAATCGCTTTGACTAGGAGCAAAAGCTTGTTTTTTTTCGTGAATATTTAATCGAAAACTGCTTCAGATAAAATAGGTTTTCAGGAATATTGTTGCTGTCCTAAAAAAACCCTTTTTTCTGATTTGCATATGTTTTTAGTTTAATTTAGTCTTCCCTTGATTTTTAAGGGACAGAGTATCAAAATACTATTCTAAATCATTCAATCACAGGAATCTATGGCAAACCGAAGGAGTTTTATTAAACAGACAGTTTTTGCTGGAATTGCTTCAGTTTTTAGTTCATCTGTGATAAAGGCAGCCACAAA
>CAZVKW010000041.1:0-19134 GCA_964627945.1 uncultured Lentimicrobiaceae bacterium | reverse complement strand
TCAGTTGCCCGTTTGGTCATGGAGAAAACTCCACATGTGATTCTTTCTGGTGCTGGTGCCCTGAAATTCGCACTGGATCAGGGATTTAAAAAGGAAAACCTTCTTACAGAAGCCTCTGAAAAGGAGTATAAAAAGTGGAAAGCTTCCGGACAAAGATATGCGCCAAATGCGAACTGGGAAAATCATGATACGATTGGTTTAATCGCTATTGATCAATCCGGTGATATTGCCGGTGCATGCACAACAAGTGGAATGGCCTTTAAGCATCCTGGAAGGGTGGGAGACTCACCCATTATTGGAGCCGGACTTTTTGTTGATAATAAAGTGGGCGCCGCTACTGCCACCGGCGAAGGCGAAGCAGTTTTGAAAACACTCGGAAGTTTTCTTGTGGTTGAGTGCATGCGGAGCGGAATGAGTCCTCAGGAAGCCTGTGAACTGGCGATCAGAAGACTTACCGAAACCATGCATGTTCATGCGAATATGCAGGTGGGTTATCTGGCTGTGAATAAAGCAGGTGACATCGGAGCTTATGCCCTCCGGCCAGGATTTCAATATGCGGTCTGGCAGAATGGCACAGAAAGACTTTTGGACGCAACATGGTTAATAGATTGAAAATCAAAATAATAATGATTATGAAAAAACTTCTGACATTCGCTCTTCTGGTCATTTTGGTGGCCTGTGCAAGGAAAGAACCACCTGAGCTTTCAGTCATTCCACGCCCTGAGAAATACTGGATCTCACGTGGGGAGATTGAATTCAACGAAGATTCTCGCATTATTTACGAGGATCCTAATCCAGCTTTGCGGATGCTGGCCGAAGATCTTGCCCGTCAGATCAATCTGCACACCTCCTTCAAAACCGAAGTTGTACCGCTAAGTCTTGTGAAATCAGTCGGGAAAGACATCACGCTTACACTCAATCTGAATGATTCTGCCTATGGGACAGAGGGTTATGTTCTTCAGCACAATGGATTTTCTTTCCTGAGTATTCAGGCAAATGCTGCTAAAGGCGCTTTTTATGGTGTTCAAACTTTGTTGCAACTTCTTCCACAGGATGGAAAGAAACACGATGAAATTATATTTCCTGCGGTAAATATTCACGATAAGCCAAGGTTCACCTATCGTGGAATGCATCTGGATGTCGGTCGTCATTTCTTTCCGGTTTCTTTTGTTAAACAGTATATCGACCTGCTGGCGATGTATAAGTTTAATACTTTTCACTGGCATCTGACTGAAGATCAGGGCTGGCGTATCGAAATCAAAAAATATCCTGAACTCACACGAATTGGTTCAGTCAGAAAGAAAACCATCATTGGTCATCAATCGGATGACAACCAGAACTTTGACACAAATCCCGTTGGTGGATTTTATACCCAGGACGAGATCAGGGAAGTGGTCAATTATGCGGCAAGCAAATACATTACAATCATTCCTGAAATAGAAATGCCGGGTCATTCCTTGGCTGCGCTGGCAGCTTATCCTGAGATGGGTTGCACAGGCGGACCCTATGAAGTATCAGGCGAATGGGGCGTTTTTGAAGATGTATACTGCACAAAAGAGCAGACATTTACTTTTCTTGAAGATATTCTAACTGAGGTAATCGACTTGTTTCCAGGAACATATATTCATATTGGTGGAGATGAGGTTCCAAAAACACGTTGGGAAAAATGCCCGGAATGTCAGAAACGTATGAAAACCGAGAAACTCAGTAATGAAGCCGAATTGCAAAGCTATTTTATACGCCGGATCGAGAAATTTCTTACTTCACACAACCGACGGCTGATCGGCTGGGACGAAATTCTGGAAGGTGGAATCGCTCCTGAGGCAACTGTTATGTCATGGAGAGGAATTTCAGGAGGTATCGAGGCTGCCCGTTTGGGACATGATGTGATCATGAGCCCAAACGATGCTTGCTACTTTGATCATTATCAGGGTGATCATGAAACTGAACCGCTTGCTATCGGTGGTCTAACCAAAGTCTCGGAAGTTTATGCATATGAACCCGTTCCTGATGAACTCGGTCCGAGCCATGCAAAACATATTCTCGGAGCACAGGCCAATGTTTGGACTGAATATCTTTCTGAACCTGAAGATATTTCATATATGGTTCTTCCCCGAATGGCAGCTTTGTCAGAAGTAGTCTGGAGTCCGAAAGAGAAACGCGACTGGAAGAAATTTTATAGCAAATTGCCCTATCAGTTTGAGATTTACAAGGCAATGGGACTTCGTTACAGCGAATGTGTTGATAATCTGTATGTTCGCACGATCAAGGATGAAACAGGAAAGAAACTTCTGCAACTTGAATCCGAAATCCCGGATGCAGTTATTCGCTATACCCTGAACGACAGCTTGCCAACATCGTCTTCAGCACTCTTTGTAAAACCATTGACCGCAGATGGAATTGAAAAAATCAATGCTGCAGCATTTGTAGAGGGGAAACAGGTCGGTAAATTGTTAAAGAAATCATTTACAATGAAATAATTCTTCATCCGATATGAAAATTCCATTCGTCAGGAAAGTGTTTTCGAGATTGCGCACAGTTTTACCTGTTTTAATTATTATTCTGCTGTTAACCAGCTGTGAACGGAGCAGTGCTCCGGTTCATTTTGTGGATCCGTTTATTGGTACCGACGGTCACGGTCATACTTTTCCCGGAGCTACCGTGCCTTTCGGAATGGTGCAGCTGAGTCCTGATACACGAAAGGATTCCTGGGATGGTTGCTCCGGATATCATTATTCTGACAGCCTGATTCTTGGTTTCAGTCATACGCATTTAAGCGGAACCGGAGTCGGCGATTATGGCGATATCCGTTTAATGCCGACCACTGGCGAACTTATTCTGGATGCCGGAAATGATATGTCGCCTGGATATCGGTCAGCATTTTCGCACAAGCGAGAGGTAGCTAAGGCTGGATATTATTCTGTATATCTATCAGATTATCAGATTTTTGCTGAGCTTACAGCAACAAAGCGAAGTGGAATGCATCGCTATACTTTCCCTTCCTCAAAGAAATCGCAAATTCTTGTCGATTTATTCGAAAGCGTAACTTCCGAACAAATTCTGGATGCGGAAATTCAGATACTGAACGACAGCACCATCGCGGGTTTCCGCCGTTCGAAAGGTTGGGCTGATGATCAGCATTGTTATTTTTATGCCGTTTTTTCAAAACCTTTTCAGTCATTCGGAATCCGGAACGGTGATGAACTAAAAAAACAATCCCGTCGGGCAACAGGAAAAAATCTGGTGGCATGGGTAGGTTATGAAACCCGGCAAAACGAAAAAATACTGGTGAAAGTCGGTATTTCGGCAGTTGATATTGAAGGAGCTAAAAACAATCTTCAAGCCGAGATTCAGGGATGGAATTTTGACCAGCTTAAAAACCAGGCTGAAAACGATTGGAACAATCAGCTGGGAATTCTAGAAGCCAATGGAGGAAGTGATTCTGAGAAGACCATATTTTATACTGCTCTCTATCACAGTATGATAGCACCAAATTTATTTAGTGATGCAGACGGGCGTTATCGAGGACATGATAAACAGATTCATCAGGATACAGCCCGAAGTCAATACACGGTTTTTTCACTCTGGGACACTTTCAGAGCCCTGCACCCGATGTTTAACCTGATTCAGCGTGAACGCTCTGCCGAATTTATCCAGACCATGCTCAATATTCAGGAGCAGGGTGGACTATTGCCCGTTTGGGAACTTTCGGGTAACGAAACATGGTGTATGATCGGATATCATTCGGTTCCGGTTATTGCTGATGCAGTGGCAACGGGAATGGACGGGTTCGATAAGGCGAAAGCCTTGAAAGCCATGCAGAAAAGTGCCATGCAGGATCAGTTTGGTCTGGAATGGTATAAATCGAAAGGCTATATTCCGGCCGATAAGGAAAGTGAATCAGTTTCAAAAACGCTCGAATATGCTTATGACGACTGGTGTATCGCAGCAGTTGCCGGAAAATTGGGTAACGACTCCATTAAGAATATCTTTTCGCAACGTTCCGAAAACTATAAAAACTTGTACGATCCTGCCACAAAATTTTTCCGTGGAAGGCAAAATGGAGGATTTGTAACTCCTTTCGATCCCACACAGGTGAATTTTATGCTCACCGAAGCCAACACATGGCAATACAATTTCTTCGTTCCACATGATATTCAGGGACATATCAAATTGATGGGCGGACAAATTGCCTACGCACAGATGCTTGACAGTTTATTTAAGGCGTCGAGTGGATTATCTGGTCGGCAACAGGCTGATATCACAGGACTTATAGGACAATATGCCCATGGGAATGAACCGAGTCACCATATGGCGTATCTGTATAATTATGTGCAGCAAGCTTCGAAAACCCAGTTGCTTGTCCAAAAAATAATGACAGAACTGTATTCCGATCGTCCTGACGGTCTCAGTGGAAATGAGGATTGCGGACAGATGTCAGCCTGGTATGTAATGAGTGCATTGGGTTTCTATCCTGTAACACCTGGCTCGGGAATCTATGCGATTGGAATGCCTGTTTTTGAAGAAATGAAGATCACACTCGAAAACGGGAAATTTTTCATTGTGAAAACGAAAAATAAAAGCAAGCAGAACAGTTATATCGCCTCTGTACAACTTAATGGTAAACCTTATCAGAAATCATTCATCACTGCGAAAGATATACTCGAAGGTGGTGAACTTTTAATCGAACTTGGGACGGAGCCTTCATCGAGCTTTGGGATTGGTGAAGGTAATTATCCAATTCAGAAGATTGATAATCAAGTACTTGTTTCCGTTCCATGGATAAAGGCCGACAGTAAAACTTTCACTTCGGAAATGATGATCAGCATGGGGCATTCTGACAAGGATGCCGTAATTACCTATACACTGAACGATAAGGAACCGAATCTGACGTCTCAGCGCTATACGCAGCCATTTGCGATCAGCAGCAGTTCGCGGATTAAGGCAAAAGCCTTTCAGTTCGATGAATCGAGTGTGACCGTAATGGCTGAATTTTATAAAATTGCCGGTGGAAAATCCATTACCCTGACAAATCCTTACAGTCCGCAATACCATGCAGGTGGTGATATAGCCCTGATCGACAATCAGTTTGGTAGCGCGGATTTCAGGACAGGTTCGTGGCAGGGATTTTATGGGGATGATCTGCTAGCAACAATCGATCTAGGAAATCTGCAAACAATTAGTCAGATAACTTCAGGCTTTTTACAGGATCAGAAATCATGGATATTTTTACCACAATATGTTGAATATCAGGTATCAACTGATGGGAAAAATTTTCAAGCCATAGGGAAGGTAAATAATTCAGTTTCAGACAAACAAAATGGTGGTATCGTGAAACGATTTTCCAAAAAATTCCCCGAAGAGCTGGTTCGTTTTGTTAAAGTAAAAGCTGTGAATCGCGGAGTTTGTCCGGACTGGCACCCGGGAAAAGGTGAAAAAAGCTGGATTTTTGCCGATGAAATAGAAATAAGATAAATCAATAAATACCAATAGATAATCCTTTAATAATCACAGAAATGAAAAAGTTTATCAGTATTTGTATCGTAACATTCACGATATTAACATCTTATGTTGTTGCTCAGGAAACAGAAAAGAAGGCTGATGACAAAGCCTATGTTTTTACTGTTACCAAAGAAATTCCGCATACAGCAGTTGAAAATCAATACCGTTCAGGCACTTGCTGGAGTTTTGCCGGAATCGGCTTTATGGAAGCTGAGATTTTGCGCATCAGCGGTAAATCATACGATTTATCAGAAATGTACATCGTTCGTCATGCTTATTCTGACAAGGCGAAAAAATATATTCGCCTACATGGGAGTCTGAATCTTGCCAGCGGTGGGGTCATGAATACAGTCAAAACCATGACAAAACGCTATGGTATCATGCCTCAGGAGGCATATAGCGGACTCGTAATTGGTGAAGAAAAACATATTCACGGTGAAATGGATGATGTTCTGAAAGCCTATACTGACGCAGTAATGAAAAATGGAAACCGCAAACTCACTCCTGTCTGGAGTCAGGGATTTGATGCCTTGCTCGATGCATATCTGGGTGAAGTTCCGTCAGAATTTGAAGTTGATGGAAAAAAGTATACACCAGAAACTTTCATGCAGGCCTCTGGCTTCAAACCCGATGATTACATTGATCTGGGTTCTTATATTGACAAAGATTTGTACAAACCTTTTGCAATAGAAATCCCAGATAACTGGCTCTGGGATCTGACTTATAATCTCACACTTGATGAACTCATGCAGTCGCTTGATTATGCGCTTGATCAGGGATATACTGTGGCCTGGGGTGCTGATGTAAGCGAAAAAGGATTTTCGTGGAAAAATGGCGTCGCCATCGTCCCCGAAGAAAATATGAAAGACCTGACAGGAACTGAAAAAGAAAAATGGGAGGCTCTAACAGCCGATGAAAAGAAAAAGTCGCGGTATGAATTTAAAGAGATTGTGAAAGAACGCACCATAACACCCGAAATCAGGCAACTCGCTTATGACAATTATGAAACAACCGACGATCACAGCATGCTGATAGTTGGAAAAGCAGTTGATCAGAAAGGGAATCGCTACTACAAAATCAAAAATTCCTGGGGAACCGAAGATCATTTATATGCTGGTTATTTCTATGCATCAGAAGCCTATCTTCGTTACAAAACCATCAATTTCTTCATGCACAGGGATGCTGTTCCGGGATCAATCCTGAAAAAACTTGGCTTGAAGTAATTTTGAAATAAATGTCATAAGAATTACACAATGCAAACAGATGAATTCTGCAAAGAGAAATTCACTATTTTTGGCTTTTAAACCTAAAAACAATGATCCATAATATATTGGTAAAAAGTCATTCCGGTCTCCGTTGGATGCTACTGGCTGCAATACTTGTAGCAATTGTCAGGTTCGCAAGTGCTGCAACCGCCAGGAAAAAAGTACGAAATCTGGGTCCTTATGCGCTCATAGCTCTGGTTCTGATGCATATTCAGGTTTTATTCGGTCTGTGGCTATATGTAATTAGTCCGAAAGTAGTTTTTGCTGCTTCCGCAATGAAAGATAGTGTACAGCGGTTTTTTCTTGTTGAGCATATCTCTCTGATGATTCTTGCTGCTGCCTTGATGACAATTGGGTACGCAACAACAAAGAAACAGATCAATACGCCTTATGGTGGAAAAAAACTACTTTTCTATTATTTAATTGCGCTGTTCTTGATTTTGCTAGCAATTCCATGGCCTTTCCGAGATTTTGGAACTGCCTGGTTTTAAATAACACATTTGAAAACAATTGATAATCAATGATATGGAAAAGCATTACAGCTTTCTGAAAACTATCCTCATCGTAATTGCTGTGGGGGTTTGGATGATCGTTTTACAACTGACCGGTCTGATTCCTCAGATACAACCCTTGAGCATGGCTACAAGTGATGTTGTTGAGATAAAAGGTGCCGTGGAAGTTGAAAATGTGGTATTTATCAAAGGAACTGTTGATGCCAATCTGGAAAGCATCAATGGATATAGCAAGTTTTACAAGGATCCGCGTACGGGTGAATTTTATGTAATTCCGATGACAGATCCTTACGAATAGATACTATTTTCGATTCATAATCAATAATTTATGAATTGAAGCATGACAAGAAATTTGATTTCTGGCATCAATCAATGTCACAAATCGATGGATTTGGTTTTTTACTTAATTTTTTTGAGTCGATTATTTAATCTTGATTCCTATGTTCCGGAATTATATAATGATTCTTGTGTGCCTGTTGACAGGGTTAGCACTGCACGCCCAGCAACTTGAACCACGTTTACAAAAAGCTGGATTTGAGCAGATTAAACCTTTCGATATTGAAAGTAATCGTTACACTGAGGCTTTTCAAATGCTTATCAGTCAGGCGGTTGATCACAAAAGTGAGAATGGTCAGCATTTTGATCAGCGGGTTTTTGTCCGTCACCGCGGATTTGACAGGCCAACGATTATGGTTACTGAAGGTTATGTTGCTGATTATGCCTTAATTCCCCAATATGATGAAGAATTGGCAATGTACCTGGATGCCAATTTGGTCGTGGTTGAGCACCGTTATTTTGGAAAAAGTGTTCCGCAGCCGAAAGATTGGAAATATCTTAATCTTTCAAATGCAACCGCTGATTTACATCATGTGAATCAGGTCCTACGAGAAGTTTATAAAGGACCATGGATCAGCACAGGCATCAGCAAAGGTGGACAAACTACCATCTATTATCGCTATTTCTACCCGGATGATGTTGAGGCCTCTGTTCCTTATGTTGCTCCGCTGAATTTTTCCGTGGCAGATAAAAGGGTATATCATTTTCAGGATACAGTGGCAACTGCTGAATGTCGCACCCGCCTGAAAGAAATTCAACGTGATTTGCTTAGCCGAAGAGAGATTTTTGAGAAAATGTTTGCTGATTCCGCCGCTGCACGTGGACTTACTTTTACAAAAGTAGGTGGAGTTCATAAAGCATTCGAATACAATGTTTTAGAGATGGGTTTTGCTTATTGGCAATGGTATCCTGTTCCTTGCGAAGCACTTCCTGAGGCAGGGAATAATCCTGCTGAAATCTTTCATGCTTTTGTTGGTGCCGCTGGATACGACTTCTTTGCTGACCAAAGCATCAGTGATTTTGAGCCTTTCTTTTATCAGGCACTTACCGAGATGGGCTTCTATTCATACAATATCACCGATTTCAAGGATTTGCTTTTGTATGTAAAAGATCCGGGATTTAATCACACGCTGCCTGAGGGTATTCGAGTGAAATATTCAAATCGCCTGAACCGGAAAGTGAACCGTTGGATACAAAAGGATGGAAACAATATGCTGTATGTTTATGGTGCTTATGATGCATGGGCATCAACAGCAGTTCAACCTGGCTCGAAGACCAATGCCCGTAAATTCCTCCTGCCCGGAGGTTCACATGCAAGCCGTTTGCGAAATTTCGATGAGAAGAAGCGTAAGGAGGCTATCAGCCTGCTTCAGCAATGGATCGCTGAATAATCACAGCATTTATACCCGAAGCCATGTCCAAGCATCAGCGAATTCAATCAAACCTGAGTCTGCTGGGGGCTTCCATTGTATGGGGTTTTGCATTTGTTGCCCAACGTCAGGGTATGCAATTCATTGGACCACTTACATTTAACGGTATCAGATTTTTGTTGGGAGCCTTAACATTGGTTCCGGTGTTTTTCTTTCTTAAACCTGGATTGACATCTGGTGAAATTTGGAAACCAATGCTGATCACGGGATTAATTGCTGGCCCCGTTTTAATGATTGCTTCTACATTTCAGCAATTGGGAATGATGTATACTTCTGCCGGTAACGCCGGATTTATTACCAGTTTGTATATCATTTTTGTTCCGGTATTTGGATTCCTGCGCAGGCAACCTTCTCCATTATCCGTCTGGATTGGTGCTTCCATTGCTTTTATTGGTTTATATCTGCTCTCGGTCGATTCTAATTTCAGGATGGAAACCGGAGATTTGCTTGTGTTCATTTCAGCGATTTTTTGGGCCATGCATCTGATCGTTTTGTCATATCTCTCTCCGCGTTTCGATTTTCGTATTCTTGCCTTTGGTCAGTTTCTGTTTACCGGAATGATTAGTTTGGTTCTGGCTTTATTTTTTGAACAACCCCAATTTTCTGCAATTCACAGCGCATTTTATCCAATCATGTATGCAGGGATCGTTTCGGCCGGACTAGGTTTTACACTTCAGGTTTTGGGTCAGAAACACGCACGCGCCGATCATGCAGCTTTGATTCTCAGTCTGGAAGCGGTTGTGGCAGCTTTTGGTGGCTGGCTTATGCTGAATGAGCAACTGAGTGGAAGAGAACTGGCAGGTTGTTTGCTGATGCTTCTGGGGGTTTTGGCTTCTCAATGGAAGCTGATGCTTGAAAGCTGGAGGAAAGCTCACATATAGAGAACAAAAAAGCAGGATTTCTCCTGCTTTTAGTACCCGAGGCCGGACTCGAACCGGCACGATCGCAATGATCAAAGGATTTTAAGTCCTTCGTGTCTACCAATTCCACCACTCGGGCAGTGGATGGTTTTCAGAAAAAAAAACCCGATAAATCGGGATTCTTTTTTGAGCGGAAAACGAGACTCGAACTCGCGACCCCGACCTTGGCAAGGTCGTGCTCTACCAACTGAGCTATTTCCGCGTTTGGTAAATTCAGGCTGCAAATGTACATAAGATTTTCAAATACCCTCCAAATTTTTATTAAAAAATCGGCAGAAATTTTCAGTTTGTGTCCTATTTCACAAGCATTTTTCTGATTTCGTGCAGTTTAAGAAGTGCTTCGACAGGAGTGAGTGTGTCAATGTTCGTATTCAGTATCTCATCTTTGATCTGAAGCAGCAATGGATCGTCTAACTGAATGAAACTGAGCTGGTAATCATCAATGCTGGGTTTGCTTCCAGCTGCTTTAAAGGCTTCATTCGAATGGGTTTTTTCGAGCATCGTGAGCAACTTATTTGCCCTGTCAATCACCTTCCGTGGCATTCCTGCCATGGTTGCCACGTGTATTCCGAAACTGTGTTCACTGCCGCCTTTTTTTAATTTTCTCAGGAAAACAACCTGATTACCAGTTTCTTTCACGCTTATATGATAATTTCTGATTCGTGAAAATGATGCAGCCATTTCATTCAGTTCATGGTAATGTGTGGCAAACATCACCTTGGCGCGGTATTGTGGATGTTCATGCAGAAATTCAGTGATGGCCCAAGCGATGCTGATCCCATCATAAGTACTGGTTCCTCTTCCGATTTCATCAAGAATAATCAGACTTCGTGACGAAATATTGTTCAGAATACTGGCAGTTTCGTTCATCTCCACCATGAATGTCGATTCACCCGAAGAAATATTGTCACTGGCTCCAACCCTTGTGAAAACCTTATCGACCAAACCTAAACTTGCTTTGGATGCAGGAACGAAGCTTCCCATTTGTGCCATGAGTACGATAAGCGCAGTTTGCCGGAGCAATGCAGATTTCCCTGACATATTCGGTCCGGTGAGAATCATCACCTGCTGACGGTCATCATCCAGATAAACATCATTGGCTATGTAGGCCTCGCCAGCCTGAAGTTGCTGTTCGATCACCGGATGGCGCCCATCTTTGATGTCAACTGAAAAACTATCATTCATCAAAGGTCTTACGTAATTGAATTTCAATGCGATATGGGCGAATGATAGCAGACAGTCCATTCGGGCTATCACAGAGGCATTTAATTTAACCGGATGAAGGAAAGCACCAACTGCTGTTACAAGTTGGGTAAATAACTCTATTTCAAGTTGTTGTATTCTATCTTCAGCACCAACAATTTTTTGTTCATATTCTTTTAACTCTTCGGTGATATAACGCTCAGCGCCAGTCAAGGTCTGTTTCCGGGTCCATTCAGGCGGAACTTTATGCTTGTGAATATTGGTCACTTCGAGGTAATATCCAAAAACATTATTGTAACCAATTTTTAAACTACTGATAGCTGTTCGTTCGGTTTCGCGTTTTTGAAGTCCGGTTAGAAAATCCTTTCCGGATTGTGACAAAGACCGAAGTTCATCGAGTTCTGGAAGCACACCGTCTGCAATTACTTTCCCTTTGTTCAGAACAGCAGGCGCTTCCGAGTGAAGTTCATGAAGAATGCGGTTACGAATGATTTCGCAAGGATTCAACTGATCTGCAAGAAACTCAAACCCGGATGAGTTTTCAGCTATGCATATGCGTTTTATCTCGTTAATATACTCTAAAGCCCTGGCTACCTGAAGCAATTCTCTGGGGTTAATCTTTCCAAGAGCAACTTTGGAAATCAATCGCTCGAGATCACCTACAAGCCTGATTTTCTCCAGAAGTTTTTGCATTAGATCATGCTGACCCATCAGTTTGCCAATGGTTTCATGTCGTTCTTCGATTGCAGCTTTGTTTTTGAGTGGCAATGCTATCCAGCGACGGATCAGTCGGCTTCCCATAGGCGAAACAGTGTGATCCATAACATCAAGCAGGGTTTTTGCTCCGGGATGAGGGGAGTGAAGCATTTCCAGATTCCTGATGGTGAATTTATCTAGCCAGACATAATTTCCTTCATCGATTCGCGAAAGGCCTGATAGGTGCTCAATCTTATCGTGATGTGTTTCAAGAAGATAATGCAAGGCGGCTCCAGCAGCGATAACACCAGAAGGCAGTCCCTCAACTCCAAATCCTTTCAGGGAGGTGGTTTTGAAATGACGGCATAAAATCTCATTCGAAAAATCAGTTGTGAAAACCCAGTCATCGAATACATTGATATAAAATTTATCACCAAAAAACTCGATAAACTGCTTACGTCTGTTGCGTTGAATAATTACTTCGCTCGGATTAAAACTCTGCAGTAATTTACCAATGTATTCAATATCACCCTCAGCGATAAGAAATTCACCGGTTGAAATGTCCAGAAAGGCAATTCCCGGAAGGACGTCACTCAGATGAACAGCGGCAAGAAAATTATTTTCCTTTTGATTAAGTACATTGTCGTTATACGAAACACCGGGAGTAACAAGCTCTGTTACACCACGTTTAACAATTTTTTTTGTTAGTTTCGGATCTTCCAACTGATCACAAATGGCAACTCTGTAGCCTGCTCTTACCAGTTTTGGCAAATAAGTGTCTAAGGAATGATGAGGAAAGCCGGCAAGTTCAATATAAGAAGCTGAACCATTCGCCCTCCGTGTAAGTATAATTCCCAGTATTCCAGATGCTTTAATCGCATCTTCGCCAAATGTTTCGTAAAAATCACCCACACGGAACAACAAAAGCGCATCCGGATATTTGCTCTTAATGCTGTTATATTGCTTCATCAGCGGTGTTTCGACGATCGTATGACTCATTTTTTATTTGATTTATCGGGAAAGCAAAGATACATTTTGAAACAATAAGCCAATCAAAGGCTTAAGCAACTATTTTTGCAATTATTATTGAAAATTGAAATGATGCGGAAATTGAGTATGGATGAGCTTAATCGGTTGGATATCAATCAATTTAAAAATGCTCAGAAAATTCCTTTAATTGTGGTTCTTGATAATATTCGTTCACTTAGTAATATTGGTTCAGTCTTTCGTACGGCTGATGCTTTTCTTGTTGAGGCTGTCTGGCTATGCGGAATAACTGCAAAACCACCACATCGGGAAATTCATAAAACAGCACTTGGATCAACGGAATCGGTTGAATGGAAATATTACGAAACTACGAAAGAGGCAGTAATGGAACTACGAAAACTGGGGTATAAAATTATTGGAATTGAGCAAACAGACAAAAGCGTTTTATTATCAGAATTCGAATCAGAAGCAAAAACCGCGATTATATTTGGTAATGAGGTGGAAGGGGTTGAAAATGAGATCGTTGATTTGTGTGATACCTGTGTTGAAATACCGCAGCATGGTACAAAACACTCCCTAAATGTTTCTGTTTGTGCCGGAATAGTTATCTGGCACTGTTTCAGGCAAATGGAGTAAATGTGTAACCTGCGTACATAATCTACGTACAAACCATTAAATTATTGAATAAGTGATGAATTTTGTAGTGATTTCAAACTGATTCACTAATTTTGCACAAAATCATTATTATAAGTTTGATTTCAATCGAATAATTGATTACTTTCGCAACTAAGATTAATAAAAAAACATCTACTAAAACAATTGAATACACTTAAACACAGCGTTATGAAAAAATCTTACAGACTCTCACAATTGGTTTTGATTGCTCTGATAGCAATGATGCCGTTGACTTTTTTCGGGCAGGATAAGACCGAAAAGGCCAAAAGCGAGAAAAACAAGTCATCATTCTCCCCTTATTGGTATTTATTGGGCGATATGGGTATGGCAAATCATCACGGTGACCTTGCACAATATGGGTTTTCAGGAGATCCAAAATTCGTCAGACTGAACGGCCATCTTGGTGGAGGTTATCAGTTTGGCGGGGTTCTGGGTACCAATGTTAAACTTGGATATGGTGCACTTGCCGGTGAAAAAGACGGATTAAATGCTGTTCTTGATCACAATGATTATCTGGAAGCCAACCTGAATCTTACTATCGATATGACCAATTTGTTAATGGGAAGCGATAAAGACTGGTTGTTCCATGTTTCTCCACATTTTGGTGTTGGTAATGCTCAATACAGAGCCAGGTCAATTGATCAGACTACCGGTGCGCTAATTAGTGAAATTGGATATGATAGTCCTGGTGATCCAAATGGAAGCGGAACTGCTGATAAAGGTGGAATCGGAAATCGTCGCATGGCATTAACAGTTCCTGTTGGTCTTGATCTCGGATTCAATGTTCATGATAATTGGGATGTGTATGTTGATTACACTTTCAATTTTGTTGATTCAGACGTTTTCGACGCATACAAATACGGCGAAAAGATGATGAAGAAAGATATGTACGCCAATTTAAACGTTGGTGCACGTTACAAATTCGGATCGAATGGTGCTAAAAAAATGGCTAAAGAATTTGATCAGCTATCAATAGAAGCAACTCCAAAAGTTTTGGTTGAAAAAGGTGATTCAGTTGAAGTTACTGTTAAAGGAAACATCCCTCCGAAATATTTTGATAAGAAATCAGCTATGAATATCACTCCTGTGATTACCTATGAAGGTGGTTCAGTTGTTCTTGATCCAATCAGCCTCAAAGGCGAAAGCGTTGTTGGAGACGGTCAGGTTATTAGCTATAAAAACGGAGGATCTTTCACAAAGACTTACAAAGTTCCTTACAATCCGGGTATGAATGTTAGTAATCTGGTTATTTCACCGATTATATATGCTCCAAAATCTGAAACACAGGCAACCCGCGAAGCAATTCAGGAAAAAGAAAAATTCTATGCTGTACCAGAACGTAAATTGGCTGATGGTGTAATTTATACCTCAAAACGTCTGGGCGAAGATCAGCTTTCAACTTCGGTTACTCCTCACGGATACGAAAAAGTTACAGTATTCTCCAAGAACGCAGATATTTACTTCCCTGTAAATATGTCAAATCTTGATATGAAACAGCCTTTGAATAAGAAAGCTGAAAATGTAGCTTTACTGAACGGTATGTCAGAAAACATTCTAAAAGGATGGGCTGTGAAAGAAATCTCAATCGCTGGTTGGGCTTCACCTGAAGGAGAAGAAACTTTCAATGCTGGTCTGTCAGAAAAACGTGCTGCAACTGCTGAGAAATATGTAAAAGACCAATTGACCAAGTTTGCTAAAGATAAAAACGCAAAAGTTAGCTATACAAAAGCTGAAGAGGTAGCATTTACAAAATCAGGCAATGGCCCTGACTGGAATGGTTTCATGAACGCTGTTGAAGCATCTTCCATCAAGGACAAAAATGCTATTTTGAATGTTGTTCGTTCAGCCGCTGCTGCTCAACGTGAACAGGAAATCAGGAATATGATTCTTATCTATCCCGAACTTGAAAAAGAAATCCTGCCTCCTTTGCGTCGTGCTATCATTTCTGTTAATACATTCGAGCCTAAGAGAACAGAAGCTGAGCTTTCAAGCCTTGCAATTTCAAGCCCTGAAACACTTAGCCAGAAAGAACTTCTCTATGCGGCTACCCTTACCTCAGATGCTGGTGTTAAAAAGACTATCCTTGCCAATACCATGCGTTTGCACCCGAACAGCCTCGAAGCTACAATCAACGCAGCTGAGACTGAAATCGAACTGGGTAACTATGACGCTGCAAAATCATTGCTCGAAAAAGCACTTACCATTTCTGATAAATCAGCTGAAGCATACAACAATCTTGGTGTAGTTGCTCTTCACCAGAAAGATTATGTAGCTGCTGAAAAGAATTTGGTTAAAGCCAAACAACTTGGTGCCGATGTTGATTACAATATGGGTGTTCTTTACATCTTCAAAGGTGATTATGCAAAAGCAGTTAATGCACTTAAATCTACAAAATGTGACTATAACCTAGGTCTTGCCCAGTTATTGAATAGCGATATGTCTGCTGCAAAAGCAACTTTGGATTGCGCTCCTGCAACTGCTGAAGCATTCTATCTGAAAGCAATCATTGCCGCCCGTACAGCTGACAAACCTGCTGTATACAGCAATCTGATGAAATCAATTCAGAAAGACGAAAATTACAAGAACCAGGCAAAATGGGATCGTGAATTCATGAGTTACTTCAATGAACCCGATTTCCAGAATATTGTAAAATAATTCATTGTTATCAATGAATAAAAAACCCGTCCGATTATCCGGACGGGTTTTTTTTATTTGAATTTCTTTGATTTAGTCAGATTGTTTATAAATCACGAAAGGTGAGAACCTGTAATGTGAATATAAAAATGGAAGATGAGTCGGATTAGATTGTAATCCTGTGAACCCCTATTTCGTAAGGCTTGTTTATTAATTCAATAACCTTCTGGTAATCATGTTCATAATGCACAAAATCGATTCCATTTGTGTCAAGAATCAAAATACGCATATCCTGTTGCTGGCTTAAAAACTCAAAATAGCCTTCCTGAATTCGCTGGAGATAGTCATCCTGAATCTGTTGTTCATAGGATCGTCCTCTTTTGCGTATGTTTTCTTGAAGTTTGTCAACATCAAGATATAAGTAAACCAGAAGATCCGGTTTGGGCAAAGTGGCTGTGATGAAATTGAAAAATCGGGTAAACAGGGCAAGTTCATCCTGCGGTAGCGTTTTACGGGCGAAAATCAGACTTTTCATAATGTAATAGTCTGATATAATGAACGATTTGAATAAATCGAACATACCCAACTGGTCTTTCAGCTGCTGAAAGCGGGAAGCCATGAAGGACATTTCAAGCGGAAAAGCATATTTGTCCTGGTCTTCGTAAAACTTTGGCAGAAAAGCATTGTCTTCAAACTGCTCAAGGATCAGTTTGGCATTGTAATCATTTGAAATTCGGGTCGATAAAGAAGTTTTACCAGCTCCGATTGTGCCTTCAATGGCGATGAAATTGTACTGCATCATTGAAGCAAAGTTACCAACTAATCCTGAATTTTTTCTGTTGCGTTGAAGCGCTTTATATCTTTTTTGTCTTCAAGCATGGAAAGTATTTCTGTCTGGCTCATTTTAAGAATTGGGTGCAGGAAATCTGGCGCAAGTTCTGCCATTGGGACCATCGTAAAAGCTCTTTGATGCATTGCTGGATGAGGTATTTTAAGTACCTCATTATGAATGATTTCATTATTGAAATAAAGAATATCCAAATCAATAATACGTGATTCGTAACCCGTTTTGGTTCTAATCCTGCCCATTCTGATTTCAATTTCCTGTAAGCGGGCCAGAAGAGCGAATGGTCCGAGCATTGTATGTAAAAGTAAAACCTGATTCAGAAATTTTTCGTTTGCCTCAAATCCCCATGGTTCAGATTCGTATATACAGGAACAACTGGAAATTAAACCACAATGAAACTGTATCTCCTGTTTGGCAGTAGCAAGAGCACTCTCTCTGTTAGCCAGATTGGAACCAGTTAAAATGTAGATACTATTCAAAATATTTGACTGAGGATTAAGAACCTTTTCTGTCAATTTTTGCTACAAGGTCATTATGAAGTAGTTGCATCAAGATAAATTCCATCTTTTGCCCATATTGTCTGTCTTCAGCCCAGGTTCCGGTTAAATCATGAATATCATCCGCACTTCCTCGTTTGACAAGTCCAAATCGGGTATCAATCAACTGAGTCACCAGCGGTTCCTTGCTGGCGTATGCTTTTAAATGTTGAATATGTGCCCTGATACCATCTTCGATGGTGGTGAAACAAACTCCAATTTCACCGTTTTTTGTTATACCCAGACCGCAAAAATTGAATAGGCCTGCTCTAATCTGTCCCTTTGAACGTAAATAGCCCGTTTCAAGACACATCTGACTAAAAGCTACGTCATGGTTAATCCCTTCTAACGAACAATCAGCAACATAAGCATCCACAACACGGCCTACAAAATGCTTGTCAAGCCTTGGATTACGGCTCATTAAAAAGGCAGCTAATTGCTCTCTGGAGCTTATTCCGGGTGAAGTGAGTTCTGTTGAAGGTTCATAATTTACTGTGATTTCAGGAAGGTCGAATCCATCATAAGCGTAATTCTGGAAGAAAAGCGAGTCGGAATATAAATAACGCTCCTCTTCTCTGAATCTTTCAACAATAGAATCTGTTCTGCTTGGCAAAGGTTTGGATTCCGGAACATTGTTCTTGGTATAACTCCCGCCAATAATCAATATGATCAGCAGCGAAGAAAGTGCTGTGACCTGGTACAAAAAACCTTTGTGTTTCGAAAAAAATTCTCTGATCAAAGTCGTAAATATTTTCAGTACAAAGATTCATTTACCTGAGGTGATTTCGGTTGATGTTTCAGCTTTTTTTTCCACAAAATTGTGTTAATATTGTAAAGGTTTCTTCTCAGGTTATATCTGTTGTACGATTTCGGACAATTAATGGTCGGCTGCGGGCAAACTGGAATTTTATTTATTTATAATAAATTATGTATAATACTATTAATCAGATCAATATAAATATTTGCATGATTTATGCTTAAAAGATTTAAATAGTAATCACATAAAACAATTACCGATGAAAGACTTCTTTAAATTTATGTTTGCTTCCTTTTTAGGAACCCTGCTTACGCTCGTGCTTTTGTTGTTTATTTTTATTGGATTCATCGCGGCTATGGTATCTATGGCTGATAATGAACAAGTTAAACTTAAAGAAAACACTGTATTGCACATCACATTTAATGAGCCTATTGTAGATCGTTCGAGTAACAATCCCTTAGACAATTTTGACTTTATGTCGTTTAAGACTTCAAATGCCCTTGGGATGAACGATATTCTTGCCAATATTGATAAAGCCGCGAAAGATCCGAACATCTCTGGGATTTATATGGATTTGTCCGAAGTGAATGCCGGTATGGCAAATATGGAGGAAATCCGGGAAAAACTCTTGAAGTTTAAGGAATCGGGTAAGTTTATCATGAGTTATTCTGAAAGCTATAGTCAGGGATCTTATTATCTGGCAAGTTTATCCGATGAAATTTACTTGAATCCTGAAGGAGAACTGATGTTCAAAGGATTGAGTTCACAGCTTTTCTTTTTGAAAAATATGCTGGAGAAACTCGAAGTTGAGGTTCAGATTATTCGCGGACCGGA
>CAZVKW010000040.1:14492-25012 GCA_964627945.1 uncultured Lentimicrobiaceae bacterium | reverse complement strand
CAAAAAAATTGGTAGAATTTTGTTTTTCATAGGTGTTGATTTTAGGTTAGAGTTATGATTGTTTAGAAAACATAAAGGATCAAATTACGTTTTAGATTCAGATAAATCGAATTCTGTACTGCAAAACCTGTCAAACAATTAATGATGTAACGATAATTGTATATTGATAATCTGATATTTACAAACCATACTATCATTATTTTTAGTTCTTCAACGTAAAGGTAAAATAATAACTATAAATTAAGTACCCTTTTTACTTAATTTTTTGAATTTTTTTTCGAAAATAGTTACCTAGTCTTTAAATCTAAAAATCTTAATCACATTAATTATTTCTATTGCCGCCATAATAGACTAATTTTGCATCTTAATAAGTAATTCAATTTTCATGTATAATTTCAATTTTCATAACCCTACACGCATTTATTTTGGCAATGATCGTTTACACGAACTGGCAAAAGCCATCCCTTCAGGTAACAAATTATTAATTCTTTATGGTGGCGGGTCTGTCGTTAAATTTGGCACTCTGGATAAAGTAAAAAATTCTCTGAAAGCCTTTGAATTTTTTGAATTTGGCGGAATTGAAGCCAATCCGAGATATGATACCCTGATGAAAGCTGTTGAAATAGTCAAGAAAGAGAAAATTACTTTTTTGCTTGCAGTCGGTGGAGGTTCAGTGATCGATGGCACAAAATTCGTAGCCCTTGCCTCTAAATGTACAACTGAGGAATCACTGAAACTGCTTTACGGCGGTTATGCCGCAATGCCCATACCGCAGACTGTTCCGATTGGGACCGTACTTACATTGCCTGCTACCGGCTCCGAAATGAATGCAGGAGCAGTTATCAGCCATGGAGAGAGCAAATACATTGTTTCAACTCCTTTGAATTTTCCTGTTTTTTCATTCCTCGATCCAAGCCTGACCTTCACACTTCCTGCTACCCAGATTGCAAATGGTATCGTTGATGCATTTGTACATGTGATTGAGCAATATGCAACCTTTCCTGTAAATGCCATGTTTCAGGACAGCTCAGCTGAAGGTATCCTGCGCAATCTGATTGCAATTGGCAGAAAAACCATTGATCAGCCAACAGATTACGATCTGCGCGCCAATTTGGTCTGGAATGCCACCATGGCATTGAATGGACTCATTGGAGCGGGAGTTCCGCAAGACTGGAGTACGCATATGATTGGCCATGAACTGACTGCCCATTTTGGCATCGATCACGCCAAATCGCTTGCAATTGTTTTACCATCTATGTGGGAATTAAAAAAAGTCCAGAAAAAGGCAAAACTTATCCAGTATGCTGAAAGAGTGTGGGATATCCAAGAGAAAGACGAAGATAAAAAAGTGGATCTGGCCATTCAGAAAACGAGAGATTTTTTCGAAAGTCTGGGTATCAGCACAAGACTTTCAACCTATGGTGTTGAACGAAAAGATCTGGATAAATTGATTTCAGGATTGAAAGCCAAAGGAATGATCGCATTGTCAGAAAACAGGGACATTACACCTGAATTCAGCCTGAGAATACTCGAAAATGCTTTGTAAATCAGCTTTCTAAATAGCTGGGTTCAGTTTCATATAAGCCTTTCCGATATTCCGTACAATATCTCCGGCAATCAGACTTTCCATTCCGTTTTCACTTACTGCGATATCACCTGCCAGACCATGCAGAAAAACTCCAAGAACAGATGCTTCAAATGTTGAATAGCCTTGTGCCAGCAAACCAAGAATCAGGCCTGTCAACACATCGCCGCTTCCGCCAGTTGCCATTCCTGGATTTCCTGTTGAATTAAACCAACAACTACCGTCAGGCATTGAAATACAAGTATGCGCACCTTTCAGAACGATGATGAAGCCATATTTCACTGACATAGATCGCTGAACTGCCATTCGTTCAAAACTATCTCCGGTTTTACCAAACAAACGTTCAAATTCCTTTGGATGCGGAGTGAGAATGGTGTTTTTCGGCAAAAAAGCAAGCCAGGTCTTGTTTTCAGATAATATATTGAGCGCATCTGCATCAATAATAAGCGGCACTCTGGCATCCTGTATTAATAATTTAAAAGCATGGGCCGATTTTTCTTCAGTCCCCAATCCAGGACCAATTCCAATGGCATTAAAAGCAGCAATATCCGGTTTTTGGCTGAAACAATCCTCATCGGGATCGCAGCTGATCATGGCTTCCGGCACATTAACCTGTAGAGGCATTACAGCACTTTTAGGCAAATGCGTATGTAGAAGTCCTGCCCCGGAATGTAAACATGATAATGAAGCCAGAATAGCTGCTCCACACTTTCCTGCTGATCCTGCAATCAGCAGAGCATGGCCATAAGTTCCTTTATGTGAGAATTTCGCACGCTTATGTACGATTTTCGATACCATTTCCGATGTCAGTAAATTATTCTGAACTGGCAGATTTTGAATAAATCCAGGATGCAAGCCAATCGGAAGCACTTCCCAATTACCGACAATCAATTCATTTTCAGGAAAAAGAAACGCAAGTTTCGGAAATTCAAAACTTAAGGTATGGTCGGCTTTCACACATAATTCCTTCTTGTGATCTGTTAAAGAATCTGCCTTTAATCCTGAAGGAATGTCAATTGATATGATTATTGAATCACTTGAATTGATCATTTTAATTACTTCAGCTGCAAGTCCTTTGATTGCTTTGTTGAGCCCGCTTCCAAAAAGTGCATCCACTATCAGAAACGAATTATTTATCGCAGGAATTTCGACTTTCTCGCGGATTTCGTGGAGGACCGTGCCATTAATTTCCTTGAGCCGCTTAAGATTCAATGCACAATCATCAGTAAGCTTCTCCGAAAACATGACTAGAAAGGTCTCTACTTCAAAACCCTGAAGATGCAGCATTCTTGCGAGCGCTAATCCATCACCGCCATTATTTCCTGTACCACAAAAAACAAGAATCCTGTGAGTAAAGGAAAGCTTTTGAGTCATTCTGATAAAAACTGCTTTTGCAGCACGTTCCATCAGCTGATCTGATTCAATTGGCTCATTATCAATAGTATATTTGTCAGCTTCACGAATTTGTTCAACAGATAGAATTTTCACTTTGCTTGCATTTTGGATATAAACAAAAGTACATACAATAATCGTCTTTCAAAGCTCAATGTGGCAAAGACTGTTTAAGCCTTTCATTTGAACAAAACAGAATACAACAGAAACGTTTTACCATTCTGCTCAAATTTGGTAACTTTGCTGAAAATTCTTTAAATATCAAGAAATATGAAAAAGATCGCATCTATTATTCTTTTAGCCAGCGCTTTCATCTCCTGTGGAAGCCCTGAAAAGAAAGCAGCAGAGAAGCAGGCTCCGGTTATTTCACAGGCTGATCAGCAGCTCATCACAAGAGCCAATACACTGTTTGCACAACTTCCCAAACCCGAACAAACGGATGCTAAAATCGTTCAGTTGGGTAAGAAATTGTATTATGAAACAAGTATTTCGAAGAATGGAAAAATGAGTTGTAATACCTGTCACGACATTAAAACCTATGGTGTTGACAACCTTGCAACTTCACCTGGACATGAAGGGAAATTCGGAAACAGGAATAGCCCGACTACATTCAATGCAGGATTACACATTGCCCAGTTCTGGGATGGTCGTTCTCCTGATCTTATTGATCAGGCTAAGGGACCGGTTTTGAACCCAGTTGAAATGGGAATGCCTGATGCAACTGGTGTTGAAGGAATACTCAAACAAAATGAATCGTATAAACTGCTTTTTGCAGAAGTATTTCCTGGTGAGGCACAACCTATCACTTTTGATAATTTTGCCAAAGCAGTAGCTGCCTTCGAAAAAACCCTTGTCACCCCTGCCCCATTCGATGCATTCCTTGCAGGTAAAGCAGATACACTTACTGCGCAGCAAAAAGAAGGTTTGAACCTGTTTATTGAAACCGGTTGTATCGCCTGCCACACTGGAGCAGGATTGGGAGGAAATACCTTCATGAAATTCGGTCTGGTGAAAGGTCCATATTGGGAATTCACTCATTCAAAATTAAAGGACCTTGGCAAAGGCGCTCTTACGGGCAATGAAGCTGATAATGCTATTTTTAAATCCTCCTCACTGCGTAATATCCACAAAACCGGACCATATTTCCACGACGGAAGTGTTGCAAGTCTCGATGAAGCTGTTAAACTGATGGCTTATCTGCAATTAGGAAAAGAACTTACTCCTGAACAAGTAAATAGTATGGTAGCATTTTTGGGAAGTTTGACTGGTCAGATTCCTACTCATGCACTCTAATACAAACTAATTGGCTGAAAAAAGCTCTCTGCCCTGAGAGCTTTTTTCTTTTAATAACGATTCTAAAACAAATCAAACGTCCATGCGCCGAAAACCAAGATATACTCCTCAAATAATTGAAAATGTTAGCATTATAGATGCCGCTTCTGAAGGTGTTGCGGTAGCTAAACCCAATGACAAAGTCATTTTTATTCCTTATGGTGCACCGGGAGATATTGTTGATATTGAAGTATTTAAAAAGAAGAAAAATTATTTCGAAGGCAGAATTCTCCAATATAAAGAAAAATCTGACCAGCGAACCAGTCCAGTTTGCAGTCATTTCGGACTTTGTGGAGGATGCAAATGGCAGCATTTGTCATATGAATGGCAGCTTTTCTATAAACAGAAACAGGTTAAAGACAATTTCGAACGAATCGGAAAAATTGAAATCCCTGAAATACAAGCCATTCTCTCATGTCAGGACCAATTCTATTACAGGAATAAACTGGAATATTCCTTTTCGAACAGGAAATGGTTTACTGACGGATTTACTTCAAATCCGGATGCTCCGGTCAACGCAAATGGACTTGGATTTCATCTTTCGGGTATGTTCGACCGCATTCTTGATATTGATAAGTGTTACTTACAACCAGATCCATCAAATGAAATCAGATTGAAAATCAAGGAGTTTGCTATCAAAAACGAATATTCTTTTCACGACGCAAGGAACCATGCCGGTCTCATGCGGAATATGTTTATCAGAAACACCACAAGCGGAGATCTGATGGTGATTCTTGTTTTTGGAGAGGATGATCCACGTATTGAGAATGAAATGCTACCTTTTGTAAAGGAAAGCTTCCCCCAAATCACTTCGCTGATGTGGGTTCTGAACGAAAAGAAAAATGATATAATCAATGATCTCCCAATCAGACTTTTCAGTGGATTGCCCTTTATTACAGAGATGATGAAATCGCCCATCGATGGCAAAGATGATCTTCAATTCAGGATTGGACCTGTTTCATTTTATCAGACAAACAGCAAGCAAGCCGGAAATTTATACAAAAAAGCGTATGATTTTGCAGATTTTAAAGGGCATGAACTCGTTTACGATCTATATACTGGCACAGGAACAATAGCAAATTATATCGCTCGTAGTGTAAATCAAGTAGTTGGTATTGAATATGTTCCGGAAGCAATTGAAGATGCTGAAGTTAATTCTGCTTTAAACCGGATTACCAATACCCGTTTTTTCGCAGGTGATATGGCCAAAGTTCTGGATGATGAATTTGTTCTGAAAAATGGCAGTCCGGATGTCATAATCACTGATCCGCCCAGAGCAGGGATGCACGAGAAAGTTGTTGAACAGATTTTGAAGATCGGAGCTGAAAAAATTGTGTATATAAGTTGCAATCCAGCTACACAAGCACGTGATCTTCAGCTACTTGATACTAAATATAAAGTGATAAAAATTCAGCCGGTTGATATGTTCCCACAGACACATCATGTCGAAAATATCACTTTGCTCCACAAACGGGGAGTCTAATCATTTTTCTTTTGAAGAAATAATTCGATTTTACCCGCAAGAGCTTGATAATCAATTGATTCAGCTGGTGTAATTATTTGAGCCTGAGAATAATAGATATTTCTATGTCGCAGATGTTCATGCACAAAATGAGCCATTTCGTCATCCGATTTATTCATGAGTATTGGCCTTTTCTTTTTGGAATTCTTCACCCTGGAAATAATTCCGGATAAACTCATTTCAAGAAATACTGTTATTCCCAAATGATTCATCCAGTCCATATTATCGTAAAAACAAGGTGTTCCGCCACCGGTTGCAATAACTGCATTTTCAAGCAATGCGGTTTCCTTCAATAACTGGCTCTCCAGACGCCGAAACAGTGATTCATCGTACTTTTCGAAAAACTGGGAAATTGAAACTTTAAAGCGTTGTTCAAAAAGATCATCAAGATCATAACAGTCAAGATGAAAAATCCGGGCAAGTCGTTTTGAAACAGTCGACTTACCCGAACCCATATAACCAATCAGGTAGATTCTCATATCTTCCTGATTATATATTATTTACGCTTAATAACTCTTTTTACTGCCGCAACAATATCCTCCGTATCCAATCCATAGATACTCAGGAGTTCTTCTGGTGTTCCGCTCTGACCAAATTTATCATTCACTGCAACCATTTCAATCGGAAGCGGATTTGTTCCTGAAAGCAACTGTGCAATACTGTCACCCAAGCCTCCATTTCGTTGATGCTCCTCGGCAGTTACCACACATCCGGTTTTTGCAGCTGAAGCCAGCACAGCTTCTGAATCCAAAGGTTTAATGGTGTGAATATTAATCAATTCAGCTTTAATCCCTTCTTTTTCAAGAAGTTGAATTGCCTCATATGCCTTCCAAACAAGATGTCCTGTTGCAAAAATACTGACATCATATCCTTCTTGTATCATCTGTGCTTTACCAATGATCAATGGCTCATCCGCAGGAGTGAAATTCGCTACTTTTGGTCGGCCAAAACGCAGATATACAGGCCCTTCGAATTCTGCTATCGCATGAACTGCAGCGCGAGTCTGGTTAAAATCACATGGCACAATCACAGTCATTCCGGGAAGCATTTTCATTAATCCAATGTCTTCCAGAATCTGATGGGTTGCACCATCTTCTCCCAAAGTCAATCCGGCATGGGAAGCACAAATTTTTACATTTTTACCTGAATAAGCTACTGATTGTCTGATCTGATCATAAACACGTCCGGTTGAAAAATTAGCAAAGGTTCCTGTAAACGGAATAAAACCGCCAATGGTCAATCCGGCTGCCATCCCGATCATATTGGCTTCTGAAATACCTGTCTGAAAAAACCTCTCCGGGAAATCTTTAACAAACGCATCCATTTTGAGAGAACCAATCAGGTCGGAGCACAAGGCTACGACCTTCGGATTTTTTAATCCTATTTCATGCAATCCAACTCCAAATCCGGAGCGTGTATCCTGATAATTCTGAACTTTAATAACCATAAATTTTCTCCTCAAAGATTAATAATCACCTAATGTTTCAGGAAGCTGCGCGAGAGCTTTTGCCAGTTGATCATCATTGGGAGCTGCACCATGCCATTTGTGTGAACCCATCATGAAATCAACACCCTTTCCCATTTCAGTTTTCAGCAATATCATTTGAGGCTTTCCTTTTCCTGAATTTGAACGAGCATTTGATAAACAAGCCATCAACTCATTCATATCATGGCCATTACAATCATACACAAACCAACCGAATGCTTCATATTTTGCACGTAGATTACCCAGATCCATCACTTTTTCGACCGGGCCATCGATTTGTTGGCCATTATAATCAATGGCTGCAATCAGATTATCCACCTTTTTACTTCCTGCATAAAGAGCTGCCTCCCAAACTTGACCTTCCTGCTGTTCACCATCACCCATCAGAACAAATACAAGATTAGGATCCTGATTCAGTTTCTTGGCCTGCGCGGCTCCTAAAGCAACTGACATTCCCTGACCGAGTGATCCGGACGACATTCTGATTCCAGGCAAACCTTCATGGGTAGTAGGATGACCTTGTAGCCTAGAATGAATCTTACGAAAAGTGGCTAGTTCAGCAATTTCGAAATATCCTCTTCTGGCCAGAACACTGTAAAAAACAGGACTGATATGTCCGTTAGAAAGAAAAAACAAGTCTTCCCCGATTCCATCCATTGTAAAGTTGGAAGTGTCCAGTTTCATTTCATGGAAATAGAGAGCGGTTAAATAATCAGCACATCCCAAAGATCCACCCGGATGACCAGACTGGCACGCATGTACCATTCTTACTATGTCACGGCGAACCTGAGAAGCAATTTGATTCAGCTTGTCAGAATTATTCATCTATTAGTTTTATTTTCAATAAGATACCAAAAATATAAAAAAATTTCCAGTCACAAAGATACTCGATTAAGGTCAATCTATAAAAAATGGGGGTATTGAATTGTATAAAAGAGGAAAGCCCTTGGAGTAGTCATGAATCGTAAAAAACAACTAAAACGATTCACCCCCAAGGGCTTTAAGTTCGAACTTATAAAACAACCAACCAATTAGGCTACAAATATACGTTAATAATTTAATAATATGTATTAATGAATCAGTTTTCGGTAATATTCAATAAGTTTTCGGTAATTGCAATTTTAAACATTTTGCAGCGCTCGGTTCAAAAACTGATTAAACGCTTGTAATTCAATAAATACTTTAGTCGTAAAAGATTGAATTTCATCTGTTTGTAAAACATTTTCAGGAATTTCGCAGGAAGCAACATAATGTTTGAATTTTAAAAGATCTCCGTAAGCAAAATCCGGTGGATAACCTTTGGGTAAACGGCTATATTTTTCCTGCATAATTGAACCATACGTATTTACAAATGAAGGTTTCAAAATTATTGATTCAAACTCAGGAGCATTAAAATAAATCTCATTGCGAATCGCCTGTTGTATATTAGGTTGCGGGCCATATATTCCACCGCCAGCAAATGATTTATCTGGTTCAAAATGAATATAATAGCCTGATCCTGAAAATCCCTTTCCTCCTTTCGAAATGAATGCACTCATATACGTTTTATAAGGAGATTTGTCATGCGAGAACCTGACATCACGATAAATTCTGAACAAGCATTTTGAGGGATCGGGATCACCTAAATCCGGGTCAAATTTCTTTATCTCCGAGATTAATCCAACAACAATATCCAGAAGTTCTGATTTGGCAATATCATATTGTTTTCGGTTTGCTTCGAACCATTCACGGTTGTTATTAGCGCTCAACAACCTTAAAAAAGGGATTATATTCACGTCAGTAGTTTTATATTGAAAACAAAAATAATTAAATTCGTACAATTATCTATTTATTTATCCACCAGTCTATGAAACCAATATTACACAAAGCCATTCTCGTAGTTGTGTTATACTTTTCTGTTAATCAACTATTTGCAGAAGGTGAACCCATTGGTGCCCGGGCTGCTTCCATGGGAAATGCATCGGTTAGTTCTACTGATATTTGGTCGATTTTTAACAATCCTGCAGGAATAGCCAATCAAACTGCCCTTTCGGCCGGAGTTAACTATGAAAACCGCTACCTCATGAAAGAACTTGGCCTGAAAAGTGCCGCACTACTGGTTCCATCAAGATTTGGTGTTTTAGGGCTCAGTTTCAAACAGTTTGGCTATTCTCTTTATAATGAAAACAAAGTTGGTCTTGCTTATGCCAGATCGTTTGGTGATATCCTTCGCATTGGGGTACAACTTGATTATCTTTCCACCAAAATTGCGGAAACTTATGATGGTGCGCAATTACTCACTTTTGAAATTGGAATTCAATCAACTTTAAACGATAAAATTTCGCTTGGTGCATATATATTTAATCCGGCAGGATTCAGTGCCACTCAATATAGCGATGAGCCAGCGCCCATTGTTGCACGCCTCGGACTGACTTACAATTTTACAACTTCCTTTCGTGGGATTGCTGAGGTTGAGAAGAATTTTGAGACTAGAGCATCTTTACGTTTAGGTCTGGAATATCTTTTACAGGAAAAATTTTCAGTAAGAACAGGTATTTCTACCTATCCGGCCCAATATACGCTTGGTGCAGGAATGCAATTGCGTCATTTTCAATTTCATATAGCTGGTTCAATGCATCAGACATTGGGAGTATCGACACAAGCAGGGATTATTTTCCAATTGGAAAAACGTCAGAAGAATGAAAAATAGCATCAATTCTCCTGTTTTTAAGGCCTGGAAAATCGGATTGCTGATGGCTTTGCTGTCAGTTAGCACATCGCTGTTTTCTCAGGAAAATGACAGTCTCTCGGTTCAACTGATCCGAAAAATAACTGATCAGCTGGAACGTCTTTCCGAAAACAGTGACGAAACATTAGATTTTACTGATCTGCTTGATGAATATCTGTTTTATACTGAAAACCCGGTCAATATCAATTCTAAAGATTCGGAACAATTACGTGATGCAAAAATCATGAGTAATTTTCAATATGAAAGGCTTCAGGGTTACATTGAAAAATTCGGGGCACTTCAAAGCATTTATGAACTATCAGCAATAGAAGGTTTTGATAATCAAACTATTGATCTGTTAAAACCTGTGATTACAATGGAAGCAAATCAGGAAAAGATTCGCTTCAATCCTGTGAAAATCGCAAAATGGGGTAAAAACCAAGTTATCATCAGAGCCGAAGAGGTTTTGCAGAAATCAATTGGTTATCAAGAAGTT
>CAZVKW010000040.1:0-14392 GCA_964627945.1 uncultured Lentimicrobiaceae bacterium | reverse complement strand
TTTGCCTCTATCACAATGAGTTACAGAAATTACTCAAGAGATTTTCAGAACTTTTACGCCAATGGTTTTGGCGAAAACAGTGAAACCAATAATGAGCAGGGCTTATATTTAGGACTTTCAGCCGATCTGACATCTAATCTATCACTTACTGCATACAGTGATTTTTTCAGTTTTCCGTGGCTCAAATATCAGACAGACGCTCCAAGTACGGGTCATGACTATTATGCACAGCTTGATTACCGGATCAATCGGAAAGCATCAAGTTATTTTCGCTTCCGTACGAAAACCAAGATGACGAACGACGACAATCCATGGAATTATATCGATCCGCTTACTGACTACACCAAGACCAGCATCAGATTTCATATTGATTATGCAGTAAGTCAGACAATTACGTTCAAAGACCGGGTTGAATTTGTTTTCTATGAAACACAAAAATCATCCGATCAGGGCTTTATTCTCTTTCATGATATTCAGTATCAGCCTCTTCTGAAGCCTGTTCAGATTACCTTTCGGTATGCAATTTTTGATTCGGAATCTTACGACAGCAGATTATACGCTTACGAAAACGATGTTTTGTACGCTTTCTCCATCCCATCGTTCAATGGACAAGGTTCGAGAAGCTATTTACTCTTTAAATATCAGCCTGTCCCTTCCCTGAATATCTGGTTTAAGATTGCACAGACGTGGTATGCTGATCAGAAAAGCATTGGAACAGGACTGGATGAAATAGCTGGGAATAAAAAAACAGAAGTCAGAATACAACTACAGTGGAAGTTCTGAAAATCAATACAATCGGCTTCTTTTGATCAGATAAGCCAACAACACCTGATCAAAACCTTTTTGAATATCTGCTTCGATATAATCAATATTGTATTGCCCGCAACGGAGCATTAATTCCTTTTTTCGTGACTGAACTGCTTCCTGATATGCTTTTTGAACATGAACAGGGTTTAGTTTCAAAGTCTCATGGGTTTCCATATCGATGAAGCGATACGGTCTGTTTTCCAAGGAGAGTTCAGCTTCTTTAGTGGAATCAAATACATGAAAAAGAATGACTTCGTGCTTGTTATAGCGCAAATGTTGTAAGGCAGGAAATAATTCCGCAGCATGATCGCTGTTGTCCATCATATCACTGAAAATGACTACCAGAGAGCGTCGATGTGTAAGTTCAGCAATCTGGTGAATCGCATCTGAGGCATTTGTCAGAACAGCTTCTTTACCGATTTCATTGCTTAACAGCATTTCAATCTCATGCAGAATATATTTCTGATGCACTGAATTGGAGCGGGCTTTGGTGTGGAGGTTAACTTTCCCGGAAAAAAGACTCAGCCCCACTGCATCACGCTGACGACGCATCAGTTCGGCGAGAGAAGCAGCTGCATAGGCTGAAAATAAAAGTTTTGATGGCTGATCAGGGTTCTCGGTAGTGCCTTGCGGAAAATACATAGACGACGAATGATCAATTACCAGCTGGCATCTGAGATTGGTTTCTTCCTCGTATCGTTTAACAAACAGTTTATCTGTTTTCCCGAACAGCTTCCAGTCAATATTGCGGATCGATTCACCACTGTTGTAGATCCGATGTTCGGCAAATTCAACTGAAAATCCATGAAAAGGGCTTTGATGCAAACCTGTTATAAATCCTTCAACTACCTGTTTAGCAAGTAATTCAAGCGAATTAAATCTGGTTAACCTTTCCTGATTTATTGAATATGCCATGTGATGATAAAATAAAACCCCTACAATTGCTTGAAGGGGTTTAAGATCGTTCTAATGATTATCAGAGGATTGCTTCTAGTTTGTTAACAAGTACCTGTTTTGGTACAGCACCAACCTGTTTATCAACAACCTCACCGTTCTTAAAAAACAAGAGCGTTGGGATATTCCGGATTCCATATTTGGAAGCGGTTGCAACGTTGTTGTCAACATCCACTTTTACCACCTTGGCTTTACCGGCATATTCATGTCCGATATCTTCCACAATGGGACCAACCATTCGGCATGGACCACACCAAACAGCCCAAAAGTCAACCAAAACCGGAACTTCCGACTGCAATACATCCTTTTCGAAGGAAGCATCTGTTACTTCTAATGCCATATTATTATATTTTTTAATGTTAATTTTCGCGTACAAAAATAGTCATTCTTTGGATTATTATGAGAATGAAATCCAGACTTCATTAAATTAATTCAAAATCGACAAAACTTAAATTTTCAAGAAGCGGAAGTACCGTTGCTGTATGGATCCTCTGCTTTTTTGGACGTAATTTACAATAGGTTTTGAGGTTCGCGTCTGAAAGAATGACCGAGTAAGGTCGTTTACCGGGATTTGAAAGCAACATCTCGGAAAGCTGATTTAAATCTTCTTCATCTGCTTCATCCAGACGAACCTTAATCAGAACTTCGCGTCCGGTTTGCTCGAGAATACTATCAAGCAACTGAATATCAACTACTTTTGGCTCAAGTCGTTCAGAATCTCGGAAGGATTGCTGTATTTGAGCATGAACCATGACAAAAGCCCCGACATCGATCAGATATTTTACTTTGAGGTAGATCTCTGAAAAAGCCATTAGTTCGATGGTTCCTGTACGATCCTCCACCCTGAAACGTGCATAGGCTTTACCTTGCTGGGTTGTGAGATGTTCGGCGGACACAATCTGTCCGGCAAAACTAAGACGGTTTCCTTTTAAAGATTCCCCCTGAGTTGTAATTTGCTGAATATCAGAGTTTGCAAAATAACGAATAGTGATATTATAGCTATCGAGTGGATGGGCACTTATATAAAATCCAATAGATTCAAATTCCATTTGGAGTTTTTTCAGTTCGCTCCATGGTTCACATTGCGGAAAACTCAATTCAATCATCTGAATATTGGCTTCTTCACCAAAAAGATTGAATTGCGTTGAACTTTTCGCTTCTTGTATCTGGGCGGCATTTCTCATTGCTTTCTCAAGAAAAGTAGCTAGTTCATTGGGTTCTTTATAGAAAAACTGAGCTCTGTGAACACCCTGAAATGAATCAAAAGCTCCGGCAGTTGCCATCGCTTCGAGATTACGTTTATTTACTGCACGTTGGTTAATCCTGGTCAGGAAGTCCATAAAATCTGTGTACTCACCGTTCGCCTCACGTTCTTCAAGGAGAGCATGCGCTGCAGCCTCTCCCATATTTTTAATAGCCCCCAGTCCAAACCTGATTTCTCCGCGTTCGTTTACTGTAAATTTGTATTGCGATTCGTTAATATCCGGACCTAAAGTCTTGATTTTCATCCGTCTGCATTCTTCCAGAAAAAAGGTAACCTGCTTAATATCACCAATATTATTGCTTAATACAGCAGCAAGAAATTCAGCCGGATAGTTAGCTTTCAGAAAGGCAGTCTGGAATGCAATTACTGCATAACAGGTTGAATGTGACTTATTGAAAGCGTAATTTGCAAAAGCTTCCCAGTCGTTCCAGATTTTATTCAGAACTTTTTCATCATGCTTGTTCGCTTTTCCACCCTCAACAAACTTTGAATACAATTCAGCCAGAAGATCTTTATTTTTCTTCCCCATGGCTTTTCGCAAAGTATCTGCCTGGCCTTTTGTAAATCCGGCCAGTTTTTGAGAAAGCAGCATGACCTGTTCCTGATAAACTGTAATTCCATAGGTTTCATTCAGAATTTCAGCCATTTCAGAAAGATCATATTCTATCTTCTCGGCACCATGTTTCCGTCGGATATAGTTGGGAATATACTGCATCGGACCCGGTCGGTAAAGTGCATTCATAGCGATCAGATCGGTAAACTCAGTTGGTTTGAGGTCTTTGAGATGCTTCTGCATCCCTGAACTTTCATACTGGAAAACCCCTACTGTTTCGCCTCGCTGGAAAAGTTCGTAGGTTTTCGGATCATCCAGCGGAATCGTATCCGGATTGATGCGTAATTTATGCCGTTGGGAAATAATTTCAATGGTATCACGAATCAGCGAAAGCGTTTTCAAACCCAGAAAATCGATCTTCAGCAAGCCGGCGGACTCAGCGACGGAGTTATCGAACTGTGTCGTCCACATATTCGAGTCCTTGGCGAGAAAAACCGGAACAAGCTGTCGTAAATCGGTTGGAGTTACTACCAATCCACAGGCATGAATTCCGGTATTCCTGACCAGTCCTTCGATCATCAGGGTATTCTTCAAAATCCTTGATTCGACTCCTTCTTCTTTCAATTTGGCTTTGAGAATCTCGCCAGCAGCAATCTGTTCGGGTCGGTATTGCGCTTTTAATTCGTCAGGAGTATTGTTGATAAAATCACTAAAATTGATCCCGGATGTCTGCCCGGCCAATCTATTCACGAGTGATAAATCAATATCGAGAGCTCTTCCGATATCGCGAATAGCCGATTTAGTTCCCAAAGTTCCGTATGTGACGATCTGGGCAACTTTATCGTTTCCGTATTTGTTGATGGTATATTCAATCACCCGTGAACGACCTTCATCATCAAAATCAATATCGATATCCGGAAGACTTACGCGCTCAGGATTCAGAAAGCGCTCAAACAGTAAGCCGTATTTCAGCGGATCAACGTTCGTAATTCCAATGCTATATGCGACAAGTGAACCCGCGGCTGATCCGCGCCCGGGGCCGACCCAAACACCCATTTTGCGTGCTTCAGCGATAAGATCCTGAACGATAAGAAAATATCCCGGATATCCGGTTTTGACAATGGTTTCTAATTCAAAATCAAGACGTGAGCTAATTTCCTCGGAGATTTCACCGTATCTGATTTTTGCCCCCTCAAATGCCAAATGACGGAGATACTTATTCTCTCCGCGTTTTCCATGGTCCACCTGATCTTCAGCATCCCGAAAATCTTCGGGTATGAGAAATTCAGGCAATAAAATATCCCTTTTCAGATCAAATGAATCAATTTTCGAAACAATTTCGTCAATATTCGTGATGGAATCAGGCAAATCAGCAAAAAGGCCTGCCATCTGCTCTTTCGATTTGAAATAAAACTCATTGTTCGGAAATCCGAAACGGTGTCCATATCCCCGTCCAATCGGATCATCTTTCCTGGTATTGTCCTTGATGCAAAGCAGAAAATCATGGGCTTCTGCCTCTTCCTGTCTGAGATAATAGGTGTTGTTGGCTGCAAAATATTTAATCTGATGTTTTTCAGCCATTTGCAAAAGAAACAAATTCAAGTGATTTTCCTCTTCAAGTCCATGACGATTGATCTCGATATAAAAATCCTCTCCGAATTGTTCCTTATACCACAAAAGGGCCTCTTCTGCCTGATTTTCGCCAACGTTCAGCAACAAATGCGGCACTTCGCCTGTAAGTCCGCCAGTTGTAACAATTAATCCTTCTTTGTGTTTAATTACAAGCTCTTTACTGATTCGTGGTACATAATAGAAGCCTTCGACAAATGAAATTGAGCTCAACATAGAAAGATTGGAATATCCGGTCTTGTTCTTCGCTAAAAACGGAACCTGAAAACCATTGTCTTTAACTGATTTATCCAGATAATCGCGACAAATATTGAACTCGCAACCCAGCACTCCCTTCAAGATCGATGCTTGTTCCTTTTTACCGTCTTTCACGGCCTGTTGTTCCTTTTTGTTATGCGAATTTACCGCTGATACAAAATGAAAAGCGCCCATCAGATTTCCTGCATCAGTAAGGCCAACCGCTTTCATCCCTGACCTGGCTGCTGTTTTAATCAGATCGCCAATTGCCGTGGTTGAATTCAGAATAGAAAAAGTGGAATGATTTCGCAAATGCGAAAAATGATCCGCAAGTGATTCGGTATCAACACTTATTTCCTCAAGAAATTCAGAATTAATTCCTGTTTCAATTGTGGCAGCATGTTCATCCTCAGCTGCTATAAATACATGCCAGGGCTGGATGATCGTAGTATGTATTGCCTGAAAATGCTCAACAAATCCGGGATCATGTTGAAAATCAGAATTTTGAAAAACACCCAGACGAATCAATTCGAAAAAACAACGAGCTGTTGCTTCAACATCGGCTGCAGCATTATGGGCATTGCTGAATGATTCTTTAAACAATATTGTATAAAGTTCTTTGAGTGTGGGGAGCTTGAACTTCCCTCCCCTTCCACCCGGAAGTTCACAAAATGATGCTGTTACTTCAGTACATGTATCGAGAATCGGTTTCTGAGCAAGATCATTTTCAGTTTGGGATCTCAAAAATTCACAACCAAGTGCCGCTGTATCAAATTCAAGGTTATGACCTGAAATATATATAGCTTTATCAAGGGCTATCTGAAATAATTGCAAAACTTCTGCGAGCGGTAGACCGTTTTTCAGGGCATTTTCAGTCGTAATTCCATGTACTTTTGTTGCATTGAAGGGAATGCTAAACCCATCAGGACGGATAAGATAGTTTCCGGTTTCGAGCACATTTCCATCGGCATCATGCAACTGCCAGGCAAGCTGCACAACACGAGGCCAGTTGTTGAAATCACTTAATGGCGCTCGTTTATCAATGGGTAAACCGGTGGTCTCAGTATCAAAAACCAAAAACATATATTGATGCTATAAGATTGAATGAGTGTGTTTTATAGAAATTATCAGTAAAAGACAAAGGTATTCGAAAAAGACTGATACAGACTAAATGTTGAAAACTTAATCCAATTTTCATTCGTTAAATGGAGCCGAATTCGGTATTTTTGCCTTTTAAAATTTCATTTTCAATGATTTACCAAATCAGCAAAATCATTCTGGATCAGTTGAACAATTCGCATGAATATACTGCATTGGATCAGGACATCCCCGGAATCATTCATAAAATTCGTGAAACTGATTCTGAGATTGCTGATTTGCTGCTTGAACTAAAATCGAAATATGAAATACATCATTTTGTTAGTCACGATACTGAACTAAGAAGCAAAATGAAAGATCTCTGGCAAATACAAAGCGAACGTACACGTCAGGATCAGGAAATCGTTTTGATAAAATTGCAAAATATCTTAAAGACAAAAAACATCATCCTTCCTTCAGATTTTTACAAAAGCTCCTGAAATATGCGTTTTTTGTAATTTATTTTCAATCAGGGCACTGCCATTTCAGAAAAAATTACGACCTTTGCCGCTGAAAAAGGCATTCAATATTAAACCACTAAAAATTAACTACTTATGCCAGCAAGAATAAGATTACAAAGACATGGTAAAAAAGGAAATCCTTTTTATCACATTGTAATTGCGGATGGTCGTGCACCACGTGACGGAAGATTTATCGAGAAAATTGGCACTTACAACCCAGTTGCAAACCCGGCCGAAATCAACATTGATGTTGATAAAGCTGTAACCTGGCTCAGTAACGGGGCTCTGCCTTCCGATACTGTGCGCGCAATCCTCTCTTACAAAGGAGTTTTGTACAAATCACACCTTTTAAAAGGTGTTGCCAAAGGCGCTTTAACCACCGAACAAGCCGAAGTGAAATTCCAGAATTGGCTGAGTGAAAAACAGTCGAAAATTGAAGCTAAACGCAAGGGATTAACCGAAGCCGAACGCAAGGATCTGAAAGCCCGCCAAGAGGCAGAAGCCAAAGTGAACGAACAAAGATTAGCTGAATTAGCTAAAAAACGTCTTGCCGAACTCAATGCAGGAAAAGAAGAAGAAGTTGCTGAAGAAAGCGCTCCTGTTGAAGAAAGCACAGAGGAATAAGCGATAAAACGCAATAATACAAAAAGCCGGTTCATCGCCGGCTTTTGTTTTTTTATCAACTTTGTATCAAATACATCGTATGCAAAAAGAAGATTGTTTCTATTTCGGAAAAGTGATCAAAACCCACGGAATCAAAGGAGAAATCAGCATCCGAATTGATGCTGATGATCCATCGCAATATGCCGGAATCCGTTTTATCTTGCTGGACCTGTATACCGGATTGATTCCGTTTTTCATTGAGTCGATGAAAATCCATCAAAACAAGGCTTATGTGGCGATTCAGGACGTAAAAACTGTGGAAAAAGCAATTGAATTAACTGGTTTTGAAATTTATCTTCCACTCGATCAGTTACCCAAGCTCAAAGGAAATCAATTCTATTTTCATGAAGTAGCCGGATACAAGGTCATTGACCAGGAGTTTGGACTTATTGGAACGATCGACAGGGTTCTTGAATATCCAAATCAGTCTGTTTTTCAGGTTTTTCATAAAGGAAAAGAAATCCTTATTCCAATACAGGACGAAGTGATCATGAAATTAAACCGGAAAAGTCGTACTTTCGAAATCAAGGCTCCCGACGGATTAATTGATTTGTACCTGAACAGCTAAGTACAATGCCCGAACCGCAAGCATTTCATCTGAAACGATTCAGTCTGATGCACGATCGTTCAACCATGAAAGTGGGGACTGATGCCATGCTTCTGGCCAGCTGGGTAGAAACAGAAGGTGTTAGCCGGGTTCTGGAAATAGGAAGTGGTTGTGGAATTATCTCCCTGATTCTGGCGCAACGCAGTAAGGCTGAAATTGATGCCATCGATATTGATGAGGCATCAGTGGAAGAGGCCACAATAAATTTCAGATTTTCGCCATGGAGCGAAAGGTTACATTGTTATCATACTGATTTAAGGCAATTTACAACTGATTATTCATATGATCTGATCATTTCCAATCCACCATTTTTCACTTCCACTTTTAAAACGCAAAAACCAAGACGTAATCTTGCCCGGCATGAAGACAGTCTGCCCTTTCCTGAACTGATCGATTCAGCGAAAACCTTGCTGAACCAAAAGGGTCGTTTTGCCCTCGTTTTACCTGATCTTGAAGCGGAAAAATTTATACCTTTAGCAGACTCAAAAGGAGTATTTCTTCATAAAATATTAAATATCATTCCAGTAGAAGGAAAAACTCCTAACCGATTGAATATGGTCTTTAATCAAAATAAAATTGATAAACCAATTATAGAAAACTTTACCATCAGAAATGGAGATCAGCAATTCACTGAACAATATAAGATCATGCTCAAAGATTTCTATCTTGGTTTATAACAACCATAAATTCAAATAAATATGAAACCAATCTTCCAATTTTTCATCCGACTTATCGCAATTATCGCAGTGGGAACTGCAATATCCTGTCAACCTAAGGTCGAACCACTTAGAATTGGTATTTCACGCGAAAGGCAGGACGTTACTGTTCGCTACAGCACCTGGTTACAGCATCAGAATATTCCTTTTTCTTATATCAATTTATCTAAATTATCTTTACATGCTGCAGCCGATAGCTTGCAAATCTGTGATGCACTGTTGCTTACCGGTGGAGAAGATATTTATCCCGGACTTTATGGAAAAGAATCAGACACAGCACGTTGCGGTGAGTTTAACCAAAAGCGTGACTCACTCGAATTCATGCTTTACAGGGAAGCGAATCAATTGAAAATGCCGGTCATGGGCATTTGCCGCGGACTTCAACTAATCAATATTGCTGAAGGTGGAAGTCTGTTCATCGATTTACCTGAGGACAAAGGTTCGGGTGAATTGCACCGACAAGGTGATGAAGGCTGGACAAATCATACTGTCCGGATCAGTAAAAGCTCATTATTAGCGGATTGTGTTCAGAAAGATTCGATGAGTGTGGCGAGCAATCATCATCAGGGAATTGAACGACTTGGTGAAAAACTTTCAGCTTTGGCTTATACACGTGACGGACTTATTGAAAGTATAGGTTGGGCTGACACAACGAAAAGTAATTTCCTTTTCGCGGTGCAATGGCATCCTGAGTGGATGGACAAAACCGATGTTCCATCAGGGAAAATTGCGGAAATGTTTCTAAAGAAAGCAAATAATTATCATAAATCAAGAATCAGGAAATAAGTTCGTTTAACCTCTTGTAAACTCCTTAATAACATTCTGATGCTGAGGAAATTGGAGAATCAGGTCCTTAGTTTTTGCCATTTCGAAGTCCTCAAAACTGAATCCGGGTGCGACAGTACAACCCACCAGTGAAAAATCTCCATTACTTTTTGCTGCAAACCAGGCATTTTTAGGAACAACAGCAAATGGATGCAAATTCCTATTAAGCTGATTTCCAATAATTTTTGTTTCAAACACACCATTTGGATGTATAATATGAATACTGAGGGATTCACCGGTATAAAAATGCCAGCATTCATCGGATCGGATACGGTGAAATGCCGAAAAACTACCCTCAGGTAAAAGGTAATAGATCGCTGTTGAAACATTCCGCTCGCCGCTAAAATCAGACAGATTCAACAAATCTGCAGAACGGTATACCTCTCTGAAATATCCGCCTTCGGGGTGAGGAATTAAGTTCAGCTGATTCAGCCAGTATTGAACCTCAGGACTCATCTTTGTTCAAAATTACGTTTACTCCGTTCTTCATTAAACATATATAACATCCTGAATGTCAATACATTATTAAATTGACCCCTTGGCCAGGTATTTCCTGCTGCATCACTGAATTCACGTGTCCGAATCCTGCTCATGGAGTAAGAATAGCGAAAATTAAACTTCAAAGCCTGATAAACTTTTAACCGTAAATCAACCAATACACAGAAATCATTGGGTGAATAAACACCGTTCAGCGCAGTAGTTGCAGTTTGTCTGTCATGCTCAAATTCTCTGGCACCAACAAGTCTTCCCCATGAAAAGCCTGTTCCGACCGAAACAAGGTCTTTATCAGTATAATGCACCAAAAGAGGTATTTCTACATAATTCAGATATAGCTGATAAGCGCCGTTGAGGGAATCACTCAGGTATTGCGCTTTCTGTTTCGATCCCTTTTGAGAAAAATTTGTTTCGAGGGAAAGATCGAAACCTTTTCCGATAGGAATCATAGCTCCGGCACCCAGATTAAGTCCGGGTTTTTTAAAACCAAACACTATATCCCCATCCACCTGAGTCATATTCATTCCGGCCATCACCTCACCTTTAATAATTTGAGAATGGACTTTTTCTGAAGGTATTAAACAGGAAATCAGAAAGATAAAAAAGAAAATATAAAAAGATAAATGTTTCATATGAGGATAACGAAAAACAAGATGTTTAATTATTTTCAACCTTCATTTTCATAGTCAATCCGATGCGTTTACGCTGGGCATCCACCGAAACCACCTGAACCCGAACCTTCTGGTTCAGTTTCACAACCTCATTCGGATCACGAATAAACCGGTCAGCCATCTGACTCAGATGAACGAGCCCGTCCTGATGCACTCCGATATCTACGAAGGCACCAAATGCAGTGATATTCGTTACAATTCCGTTAAGAATCATTCCTTCCCGAAGGTCATCGATATCACGAATATCTTTGGCAAATTCAAAAAATTCGAACTTACTTCTCGGATCCCTACCCGGTTTCTCCAGCTCGGCTAAAATATCGGTTAATGTTTCTATACCGGTCTGTTTATCAATATATTGACGAATATCTACGGTTTTGAGTAATTCTTTATTTCCAATCAGATCACCAACATCTTTATTCAGACTTTCCGCAATTTTTTCAACGATATGATAGCTTTCTGGATGTACTGCACTGGCATCCAAAGGATTAGATGACTGTCTGATTTTTAGAAACCCGGCACATTGTTCAAACACTTTATCTCCCAGACGAGGCACTTTTTTTAGTTGCTGTCGACTTGAAAAACCACCCAGTTCTTCCCGTTTTGCGATAATGTTGGAAGCAAGTTGAGGCCCAACACCACTTACGTAAGAAAGTAACTGTTTGCTGGCTGTATTCAGATCAACCCCGACTGAGTTCACACATAACTCGACGGTACTTTCCAGACTTTCCTGCAATGCTTTTTGGTCAACATCGTGCTGATATTGTCCCACCCCAATGGATTTCGGGTCGATTTTCACCAATTCAGCCAATGGATCCATCAAGCGGCGACCGATACTTACGGCGCCTCTGACTGTGATATCGTAATCCGGAAACTCATCGCGGGCAACCTGCGATGCAGAATACACCGACGCACCACTTTCGTTTACCATTATAGCAGTTACATCACGGTCGAAAGGAATGCCACGCACCAGATCTTCCGTTTCACGGCCGGCGGTACCATTTCCAATGGCTATAACTTCAATTTTATATGAGTTGACCAGCGTTCTTAATTTCTGTATGGCCTGTTTTACTTCATGTGCCGGTGGATGTGGAAAGATCGTTTCATTGTGCAAAAGTTTTCCCAACTCATTCATTACGATAACTTTACACCCTGTTCTGAATCCAGGATCAATCGCCAGAACTCTTTTCTGACCGAGCGGCGGAGCCAATAATAACTGTCTCAGGTTCTCGGCAAAAACCTTGATCGATACTTCATCGGCTTTGGCCTTATAATGAGCCCTGATTTCATTTTCGATAGAAGGTTCGAGCAGACGTTTCCAGGAATCGTTTACCGCCAATTTGATCTGATTGGCAGTTTCACCAGACGTCTTCACAAATATCTTTTCGAGAGCTGTTTGCGCCTGTTCCTTGTCAACAGTAAGTTTCACCTTTAAAATACCTTCTGTTTCTCCCCGAAATAAAGCCAAAACACGGTGCGAAGGGGCATGTGCCAGCGATTCGTTCCACTCAAAATACTGCTGATAGGTATGACCTTCCTGTTCTTTGCCTTTTAATACCTCGGAAGTAATGGCCGAAGTACGGTGATATAGATTCCGGATACGATCGCGTCCGGTTTTATTTTCAGAAACCCATTCGGCGATGATATCCCTTGCGCCCTCAAGAGCTGTTTCTACATCTAAAACGCCTTTCGATGAATCTACAAACTGTCGGGCTTTTGTAATCAAGTCAGGTATTCTTTGCTGAAGAATCAGATCAGCAAGCGGTTCCAAGCCTTTTTCACGGGCAATCGTGGCTTTTGTTCGACGTTTTGGTTTGTAAGGCAGATAAAGATCTTCCAGATCCTGCATCGTACTGGCACCCTGAAGAGAAGCAAGCAGTTCAGGAGTCATTTTCTCCTGTTCATTGATCGATTCGATGACGGCTTCCCGCCTTTTTTCAAGCAGAAGAAGCTGCTGAAACCGTTTCTGAACAGCCACGATCACTTCTTCGTTCATTGTACCTGTCATTTCCTTGCGGTAACGGGCAATAAATGGAACGGTAGCGCCTTCAGTGAGGAGTTTGAGGGTATTTAAAACATGTTCTCGCGAAAGGTGCAGCTCTCCAGCTATCTTTCGGGCAAAATCTTTGGTTTCAAGCATAGAATGTTATTTGGAAAAACGGAGTTTTCGGCTCTGAGCAAAAATACATAAAAGAAAGAATTTTGAAGGCTTTCTGATGATGAAGATTCACTGAGCCTGCTTAAAAAAAACCAGTCTTCCCGATAAAATCGAAAAGACTGATAATTAAAGCATTGAACAATTCAAGAATCTCTAATTCTTAATCAGCTGTTTAACAGCCACATATTTTTCAGAACGGAAATACAGCAGATACATACCTTGTGGATAGTGAGAGATATCGAATCTTCTTGTTCCATCTGATTGTGAAACATCTGAAAGATCATCTTCCGAAATAATTTTTCCAGTAGCATCTATCAGATAGAGTGTGCCTTTTTCGGGTAATCCTGTTAAATCGAGGCTAAATACGCCATTTGTTGGATTCGGAGTGACTTTCATTCTGTTGGAAACATCTTCGCGATCGTCAATTCCCAAATTACAGGTATTGAAATCGAAGAAAATGGTAATTATGTCACTGCTTTTACATCCCGTTGCCGGATTGGTAACTTCAACACTATATGTCTGAAAATCTACCCATTGGCCATTGGTAATAGATCTGATTTTACGATCAATTGATCCGTTATTCCAATGATAAGTCAAGTTCGGACCTGCATCTAGCCAGATTGAATCCCGAACGCAAACATTAATAGTATCTGGCTTATACCAATTAATATTTGCAGGTTTCAAATCAACCAGAGGCAGCTGATTTACAACAATTTGAACAGAATCGATAACGTTGAAATATCCATCACTTACATTAACAAAATATGTAGTTGTCAGTTCAGGAGTAACCTCAAGTTCGCTTTCTGGTGACACAATTCCTGGAGGTCTTGATGTCCATGAATAACTAAATGTACCAGCACCACCACTGGCTGCAGCTGAAACTGAACTCGATTCACCACGACAAATAACTTCCTCGGTTGTAGAAGCAAAAACTGACAACATTGCACCGCCAACAAAAACAGTCATTTGATCAGGTTCACTGTTACAACCATTGTTGTCCAATATTTGCAATGTAAATACCGTTGGATTTGCTGTATCTACCATTACTTTTGTCATTGGATTTTGTTCATGCTCACCAACAGCCGGATTTGCCAAAGAATCAGCCGGACTCCAGAGATAACTGAAGTTGCCCGAACCTCCGTAATATAAGCCATGAAGCGTAGTGTTTGTTCCCATATTGATGGTTTGATCATCGCCTGCAACAGCTGTCGGAACAGG